>CANKBT010000108.1 GCA_947479995.1 Frankiaceae bacterium
GACGCAGGGCGGCGGACCGGCCGCGCCGAGCGGCCCGATGGCGGTGCTGCAGCCGGCCGAGGGCACGCAGGTCGCGCGCCGGGTCGGCGTCGCCGTGGCCGGCGCGCCGGCCGGCGTCACGGCCGTGCAGCTGCGCGGCGGCGGCTTCGTGCAGGCCGACCCGCTGCCGCTCGCCGCGCCGTCGCCGGCCGGTGACCTCGTGGCCGAGGCGGCGTACGGCCCGGTGCTCTGCGAGGGGCGGGCGGCGCCGGTGGTCGTGCTGCTCACGACGCCCGGCGGCGTGGTGGAGGTGCCGGTGCCCGCGGACGACCTGCTCGCCGGGCTGCGGGCCGCCGAGTGCGCCGCCGGCTGACCGGGGCTCGACCTGCACCGCGCCGTGCGGCATGCTGAGGGCAACCTCACCTCAGCGACGAGCGGAGCCCGCGTGAGCGCCACCGGAGTACGGCTGCCCGTCGGCCGCGTCGTCGCCCTGCTGGGCAGCACCCGCGCCCGCGCGGCCGTCGTCGCCCAGCTCGACGACGCGAGCACGCGCTGCGCCGACGGCCACGCCCACGGCGGGCTGGTGCGGGTCACCGGCCCGCTGCGCGGCGCCGGCCTGCTGGCCGACGTGCTCGCCGACGGCGCCGGGGTGGGCCGCGGCGAGGCCGCGCTGCGCACCGCGGTCGGCTTCCCGTCGCTCGCGGCGCACCTCGAGGCGCCGGTCGACGCCCTCGGCGCCGAGGAGCGGGCCGTCGCGGCGCTCGCCCTGGCGGCGCTGCGCGACCCGGTGGCGGTCGTCGTCGACCGGCTCCCGGGCGCCCGCCGGGCGCTGCCCGCGCTCGCGGCGGGCGGCGCGGCCGTGCTCGTCGACGACGCCGACCCGGTGGCCGTGCTCGCCGTCGCCGACGCCGCCCTGCGGGTCGGCGACGACGGCACCGTCGTGCTCGAGGACCTCGCCCTCGCCGCCTGAGGCGGGCGCGGGGCGCGGGGCTAGCGCGGCGAGTACGTCAGGCAGTCCGCGACGTCCTGGCCCGCGCCGACGGTGATGGCGCCGGCCGAGCACTCGAGGCGCTCGTTGTGGCGGCACTCGCTGCGGTGGCACGCGCCGACGCTGCCGCGGACGTCGAGGCCGCCCTTGAAGCTGATGTCGATGAACGTCCCGCAGTGCGCGTGGTCGCCGCCGATGGTGATGGCGCCGGCGTGGCACGAGACGTCGGAGTTGTAGGAGCAGCTCGTCACCGAGCACTCGGAGACGGCGGGCATGGCCTGGGTCACGGGGGGTCCTCCTGGTCGTCAGCGGCGGTCGCTGACGGCAGGGTGCCCACTCCCGGCGGTCCTGTCACGGCAGGTCAGGCTGCCCTCACCGCCGCCGCCGGGCCGGCGCGGGCCGCCGCTCAGACGCCCTCGCGCTCCCGCAGGCGCTGGCTGACGACGGCCGAGACGCCGTCGCCGCGCATGGTCACGCCGTACAGCGCGTCGGCGATCTCCATCGTCCGCTTCTGGTGCGTGATGACGATGAGCTGGCTGCTCTCGCGCAGGCCCTGCAGCAGCTCGAGCAGGCGGCCGAGGTTGCGGTCGTCGAGGGCCGCCTCGACCTCGTCCATGACGTAGAACGGCGAGGGCCGCGCCCGGAAGATCGCCACGAGCAGCGCGATGGCGGTGAGCGAGCGCTCGCCGCCCGACAGCAGCGACAGCCGCGACACCTTCTTGCCGGCCGGGCGCGCCATCACCTCGATGCCGGTCGCGAGCATGTCGTCGGGCTCGGTGAGCACCAGCCGCCCCTCGCCGCCCGGGAACAGCGTCGCGAAGACGTGCACGAACTCGCGGGCGGTGTCGGCGAAGGCGCTGGCGAAGACGTCGTGGATCCGCTCGTCGACGTCGCGCACGACCGTGAGCAGGTCGCGCCGCGTGGCCTTGAGGTCCTCCAGCTGCGTCGACAGGAAGGCCGCGCGCTCCTGCAGCGCGGCGTACTCCTCGAGCGCGAGCGGGTTGACGCGCCCGAGGAGCGCGAGGGCGCGGTCGGCGGCGGCGGCGCGCTTCTCCTGCACCGCCCGGTCGTACGGCGCGCTGCCGTCCTCGCCCGGCACGTCGACCCCCGGCCCGTAGTCGGCCAGCAGCTGCTCGAGCGGCACCGACCACTCGTCGACCGCTCGCGCCTCCAGGGCCTCGATGCGCAGCCGCTGCTCGGCGCGGGCCACCTCGTCGCGGTGCACGACGTCGGTGAGCCGGTCGAGCTCCGCGGCCAGCTCGCGGGTGCGGGCGCGCAGCGCGAGCAGCTCGCCCTCGGTGACGGTGCGCGCGCTCTGCGCCTGCTCGCGCTCGGCGGCCGCGGCGACGAGCGACCGCGCGACGACCTCGAGCGCGCGGGTCGCCCCGTGCACGACCTGCTCGGCGACGAGGGCGCCGCGGGCCCGCTGCGCGCGGACGGCGACGAGGCGCTCGCGCGCCTGCCGCTCGGTGCGGGCGGCGCGCTCGAGCGACTCGGCGCGGCCGGACAGCGCGCGCCCGCGCTCCTCGCCGGTGCGCACGGCCAGCCGGGCCTCGACCTCGGCGCTGCGCAGCTCGGCGGCCTCGGCGGCCAGCCGGTCGCGCACCTGCGTCGACGGGTCCTCCTCGAGCGGTGCCGCCTCGGCCGCCGCGAGGCGCTCCTCGAGCTCGGCCAGGCCGTGCAGGTCGCGGTCGCGGGCCTCCTCGGCGCGCACCCGCGCCTGCTCGAGCCGGCCGGCCTCGGCCTCGGCGCCCGCGACCGCCGAGCCGAGCAGGCCGAGCTGCTCGGCGAGGGCGGCCATCCGCGCGTCGCTGTCGTGCAGGTCCTGCAGCGAGGCGGCCACCTCGGCGTCGGCGTCCTGCAGCACGGCGCGGGCCCGCGCCACCTCGAAGCCGAGCCGCTCGTGCCGGGCGGTCGCCTCCTCCTGCCGCGTGGCCGCCTCGTCGACGGTGGCCTGCACCTCGAGCAGGCTCGGCGCGCTGGCCGAGCCGCCCACCGCCCAGTCGGCGCCGAGCAGGTCGCCCTCGACGGTCACGGCGCGCAGCCCGGTCTCGGCGAGCGCGCGCGCCTGCGCGAGGTCGTCGACGACCGCGACGCGCCGCAGCGCGCGGGCGACCGCGGGCCGCAGCTGCTCGGGCGCCTCGACGAGGTCGAGGGCCCAGCGCGCGCCGGGCGGCAGCGCCGGCCAGGGGGCGTCGTCGTCGTACGGCGCGCCGCCGACCAGCAGCGCGGCCCGCCCGGCGTCGTCGGCCTTGAGCCGCTGGAGGGCCTCGGCGGCGTCGGCGGGCGAGGCCACCGCCACGGCGTCGGCGACCGCGCCGAGCGCCGCCGCGAGCGCCGCCTCGGCGCCGGGCTGCACGTGCAGCAGCGTCGACACCGACCCGAGCACGCCCGGCAGGTCGGCCCCGAGCAGCGCGCCGGCGCCGTCGCGCCGGGTGAGCGCCGACGCCAGCGCCTCGCGGCGGGCGGCCCACGTCGAGCGGTCGCGCTCGGCCTCGCGCTCCTCGGCGACGACGGCTGCGAGCCGGTCCTGCGCCGCGGCGCGGTCGGCCTCGGCCCGCTCGTGCCGCGCGTCGAGGTCGACCTCGCCCTCGTCGAGGCCGCCCGCCTCGGCCTGCAGCGCGGCGAGGTCGGCGCGGGCGCGCTCGACGCGCAGGTGCGCCTCCTGCAGCGCGGAGGCGAGCCGCCCCAGCTCGGCCTCGGCGGCGGCGGAGCGCGAGCGCAGCGCGCCGACCTGGCCGGTGAGGCGGGCCAGCCCCTCGCGGCGGTCGGCGACGGCGCGGCGGGCCTGCACGAGCGCCTTCTCCTCGGTGGTGAGGGCCGCCTCGGCGCTCGTGCGGCGGGCGACGGCGTCGCGCAGGCGCTCGCCGTCGGCCTCGACCTGGCGCAGCAGCGCCTGCTCCTGCGCGCGCACGGCCGCGGCCTCGCGGTCGAGCTGGTCGGGGTCGCGCCCCGTGCGGCCCTCGTCGAGGGTCGAGGTGAGGTGCCGGCGGCGCTCGGAGGCGAGCGTCGCCGTGCCGCGCAGCCGCTCCTCCAGCGCCGACAGCCGGTACCACGTCTCCTGCGCCAGGGTGAGCCGCGGCGCCTGCTCGGCGGCCGCCGCCTCGAGCGCCGCCTCGCGCTGCTGCGCGGCGGCGAGGTCGCCCTCGACGACCGCGCGCCGCTCCCGCAGGGCGGTCTCGTCGCGCACCTCCGCCTCGAGCGCCGTGCGCATCTGCACGAGGTCGTCGGCGAGCAGGCGCAGCCGCGCGTCGCGCAGGTCGGCCTGCACGGTGGCCGCCCGCCGGGCGACCTCGGCCTGCTTGCCGAGCGGCTTGAGCTGGCGCTGCAGCTCGGCGGTGAGGTCGGTGAGGCGCGTGAGGTTGGCCTGCATCGCCTCGAGCTTGCGCAGCGCCCGCTCCTTGCGCTTCTTGTGCTTCAGGACGCCGGCGGCCTCCTCGATGAAGGCGCGCCGGTCCTCCGGCCGGGCCGACAGCACCGCGTCGAGCTGGCCCTGCCCGACGACGACGTGCAGCTCGCGGCCGATGCCGCTGTCGCTCATGAGCTCCTGCACGTCGACCAGCCGGCAGCGGTCGCCGTTGATGGAGTACTCCGACTCCCCCGAGCGGAACATCAGCCGCCGCACCGACACCTCGGCGTACTCGATCGGGAGCGCGCCGTCGCTGTTGTCGATCGTCAGCGTCACCTCGGCGCGGCCCAGGGGCGGGCGCCCGGGCGTGCCGGCGAAGATGACGTCCTCCATCTTCCCGCCGCGCAGGGCCTTGGCGCCCTGCTCGCCGAGCACCCACGCCATCGCGTCGACGACGTTGCTCTTGCCGGAGCCGTTCGGGCCGACGACGCACGTGATGCCGGGCTCGAAGCGCAGCGTCGTCGGCGACGCGAAGGACTTGAAGCCCTTCAGCGTCAGGCTCTTGAGGTGCACGGCGAGCGAGGCTACCGGCGCACGGCCCCCGCCCTGCCCTGCTCGGGGTGGCCCTCGCGGTGCCGCTGCGCGCGGCGCACGGCGAGCAGCACCAGCGCCCGGCGCCGCGCCTCGCGCCGGTCGCGGTCCGCGACGTCGGGGCTCACGCCGGCCGCCGCACGAGGGGCAGCCGACTGCGCGTGAGCGCGCCCGCGGCCAGCGCCGCGAGCAGCGGCACGACCAGCACCGTCACGCCCAGCAGCGCCCACGGCACGAGGTAGGGGTAGCGCACCAGCGGGTCGTCGGCGTTGAGGGCGACGAGCAGCCCGTACGCCGGCACGAGCCCGGCCGCGACGCCGAGCACCGTGCCGAGCACCGCCGTCACCGCCGACTGCAGCGCAGCGAGACGGCGGCGCAGGCCGGGCGTCGCGCCGACCGCGGCGAGCGTCGACAGGTCGGCGCGGCCGTCGGCGGCGGCCAGGCCGGTGGCGATGCCGCTGGCGCCCAGCACGAGCAGCGCGCTGCCCCCGGCCAGCGCCGCGAGCCCCAGCCCGTACGAGCTCCGGTAGCCGCGCTCGACGTAGGGCGAGGCGTCGACGCCCGCGCGGCGCAGCGCGCCCAGCAGCGCGTCCTCCTCGTCGCCGTCCGGCGTCCGGCTCGTCGTCGCGATGACGCCCGCGTCGTGCAGCGGCACGCCGAGGGCCGCGGCGGCGCCCGGCGACAGCAGCTCGAAGGGCAGGGAGCCGTCGGGCAGCGGCACGGCCGGCACGACCACCTCGCGGGCGGCCGTCGCGCTGCCCCCCGCGTCGGTGGTCGTGACGAGCAGGTGCGCCCGGCCGTCCTCGACGAAGGGCGCCGGCACGACCGCCGCGCCCTGCTCCAGCGCGCGCGTGGTCGCCGCGTCGCGCACGCCGTCGAGGGCGGCCAGGTCGTCGGCGTCGCCGACCACCGGGCCCGGCAGGCTCGACGCGATGCCGCCGAGGGGCCCGTACGCGTCGGCGTAGAAGGACCCGTCGCAGCGGGTGTCCCCGCGGGCGGCGTCCTCCTGCGCGGTCGTCGGCACGCCCCCCGCGGCGTAGACGTCGTCGAGGGGGCACCGCCGCGCCGGGGGCACCGCGAGGCTGACGTACGTCGTGCCGTCGGGGTCGTTGGCCGTCTGGAGCACCGCGAGCCGGTCGACCGGCAGGGACGAGCGCAGGGCGTCCTGCACCTGCGCGAGGCGGGCGGCGTCCTCGGGCTGCCACGTCGAGACCACGACGCTGCCGTCGACGGCCTGCGGCTGGTAGCGCGCGCGGTCGACGGCGTCCAGGCTCGTCACGTAGGTGCCGACGGCGACGCTGCCGGCCACGGCGGCGAGCACGGCGGCGACGGCCGGGGCGGTGCGGCTGCGCTGCCGCGACGCGTCGCGCAGGGCCAGGCGCGGTGCGACCGGCAGCAGCGGCGCGAGGCGGCCCGCGGCCCCGACGAGCGCGGGCGTCGTGGCGACCAGCCCGAGCTCGGCGACCACGCTGCCGGCGAGCAGCAGCCGCACGTCGCGCTGCCGCGCGCCGAGCAGGGCGAGGCCGGCGCCGGCCGCTGCGGCCACCAGGCCCGCGCCCGTGAGGCGCCACGAGGTGCGGGCCGTGCCCCGGCGGCCGGTGAGCGCGGCGACGACGTCCTGGCGCGACGCGGTGCGGGCGGGCAGCACCGAGGCGAGCACGGCGGTGACCAGGCCGACGAGCGCGATGCCCAGCACCTCGAGCGGCCGCACGTCCAGCGGCGGCTGCACCGTGTCGCCCACCCGGTCGACGACGGCCACCAGCGCCGCGCCCCCGGCCAGGCCGAGCACCGTGCCGACCGCGGCGCTGGCGACGCCGAGCACGATCCCGCCGCCCAGCACGGTGCGGCGCACGTCGCGGCTCGTGCCGCCCGTGGCGGTGACCAGCGCCAGCTGCCGCGCCTGCCGCTTCGCGCCGACGGCGAAGGCCGGCCCCGCGAGCAGCACCACCTCCAGCAGCGCCATGCCGACGACCAGGCCGACGACGGCCAGCTCGTCGGCGCCGACGCCGGCGCCGGAGGACGGCGCCCCGGGCACCGGTGCCCGGGGCTCGACGTAGGCGCCCTGCTCGTTGAGAGCGCGGACCGCGGCCAGGTCGAGCTCGCCCGGCAGGTCGAACAGCACGCGCTCCCCGCCGCTGCCGGGGGCGGTCGCCGGGGACGCGAGGGCACCCGGGTCGACGAGCAGGGTGCGCTCGGCGCGCGAGGACGCGCCGTCCAGGAGCCCGACGACCGTCAGCCGGGCGGCCGGGTCGTCGAGGCCGACCACGTCGCCGACGCCGACGCCGAGCCGGTCGGCGAAGGCCCGCGTGAGCGCCGCCTCCCCCGGGCCGTCCGGCGCCCGGCCCTCGGCCTGGGCGTAGACGCCCGCCGCGAGCGGGTCGTCGTACGCCAGCTCGCGCAGCTCGCCGCGCGTGACCTCCTCGCCGGCGACGACCGGCACGGAGTAGCGCGTGCGGTCCACGAGCGACCGGCTGCCGGGCGGCAGGGCGGCCGCGAGCTCGCCTGCGGTCAGGGGCACGTCGCGCTGCTGCGACGCCTGGACGGTCGTCGCGAACTGGTCGAAGGACGCGAGCCCGCTGTCGGTCAGCGCGCCGTCGGCCTGGCCGATCGTCCGGGTCGCGGCCTGCTCGGCCGAGAGCTGGTCGGTGCGGAAGACGACGTCGACGGCCACGACGCCGCCGACGGGCAGGGCGATCATCGCGATCACGAGCGCGCTGCGGCCACGGGCGCGCAGGGCCTCCCGCCGCGCGATGCGCAAGGCGGGGCGCCAGCTGCTCACCGCAGCGAGCCGAGCGTCCCGAGCGCGGCCTCCGGCGAGCGGTACACCGACTCGTCGACGACGCGCCCGTCGCGCAGGAAGACCACGCGGTCGGCCCAGGCGGCGTGCCGGGCGTCGTGCGTGACGAGCACCCCGGCCGCACCGGCGTCGCAGCGGGCGCGCAGCAGCGCCATGACCGCCTCGCCGGTCTCGGAGTCGAGGGCGCCGGTCGGCTCGTCGGCGAGCACCAGCCGGCGGTCGCCGACGAGCGCGCGGGCGATGGCGACGCGCTGCTGCTGCCCGCCGCTCATGTCGTCGGGGAAGCGGTCGGCGAGCTCGGCGATGCCGACCTCGGTGAGGGCCTCGACCGCCTCGCGGCGGGCGGCGCGCGCCCCGGCGCCGTCGAGCTCGCGCGGCAGGGCGACGTTCTCGGCGGCGGTGAGCGCCGGCACGAGGTTGAGGTCCTGGAAGACGTAGCCGACCGCGCGGCGGCGCACCTGCGCGAGGCGCTTGCGCGACAGCCCGGACAGCGCGGTGCCCTCGACGAGCACCTCGCCCGACGTCGGGGCCTCCAGGCCGCCCGCCAGGTGCAGCAGCGTCGACTTGCCGGAGCCGCTCGGGCCCATGACGGCGACCAGCTCGCCGGCGGCCACCTGCAGCGAGACGCCCCGCAGGGCGTGCACGAGGCCCTCGCCGGCGCCGTGCTGCCGCGTCACCGCGCGCAGCTCGAGCACGGCGCTCACCGGCGCACCCCCTCGCGGCCGGGCGCGCGCACGGGGGCGGCGGCCGGGCCCGGCGGCGCGGCGGCGCGGGCGCGCACCAGCCGGGCCTCGCAGTGGTCGAGCCACCGCACCTCCGCCTCGGTCTGGAAGACCAGGGCGTCGAGCACCAGCAGCCAGGCCAGGTCGTCGACGGCGTCGGCGCGGGCCTTGAGCCGCGTGTAGTCCTGCAGCGCGCGGAGGCTGTCGGTGCGCTGCGCCTGCAGCACGGCCGGCACGTCGACCTCGGGCGCGCCGACGGCGAGCGCCAGCTTGATGGCGAGCTCGTCGCGCGGCCGGCTCTCGCGGGTGACCGGCGTCGTGAACCAGTCGTGCAGCTCCTCGGCGCCGGCGGGCGTGAGCGCGTACGTGCTGCGCCCCTCCTCGCCGTCGCCGGTGCCCACGACGGCGCCGTCCCGCTCGAGGCGGGACAGGGTCGTGTAGACCTGCCCGACGTTCAGCGCGCTGCCGGTGCGCCGCTCGAACTCGGCGCGCAGCTCGTAGCCGTGCCGCGGCCGCTCGGACAGCAGCGCCAGCAGGCCGTGGCGTACGGACATGGTGACCCCCTACTCGGTATGCATCGAGAGTATGCATACCGGGTAAGCACCTGTCCAGGACGCTGACGCGCCGGAGGGCGCCTCCCGTGGTCAGGAGGCGCCCTCCGGGGCGGTGCGTCGGCTAGGTGAGCGCGGGCTCGTCGACGAGCGTGCGCAGGTCGTCCTCGACCGTGACGCTGGCCGCGAGCGACTCGTGCGCGGCGGCGAGGTCGGCC
>CANKBT010000109.1 GCA_947479995.1 Frankiaceae bacterium
GTGAGCGTCAGCGGCCGGAGCAGGAACGTCGAGATGAACTCGATCGGCGTGATGAGCAGGTAGAGCGGCTTGGGCAGGCCCGGCGGCAGCAGGACGTGCTTGAGGTAGCCGCCGAAGCCGTGGTGCTTGACGCCCTCGGCGTTGAACAGCAGCCAGGTGAGCAGCGCGAGCACGAGCGGCAGGGCGATGACGCCGGTCGTCGGCAGGTTGATGCCCGGGATGATGCTGGTGAAGTTGGCCAGCAGCACGAAGAAGAACAGCGCCGTCAGGTACGGGACGAAGCGCTTGCCCTTCTCGCCGAGCGTCTCGTGGACGATCTGCAGCCGCACGAAGTCGAGGCCGACCTCGACGACGTTGGACCAGCCGCGCGGGACGACCGACATCTTGCGGGCGCCGAGGCCGAAGGCCAGGCAGAGCAGGCCGCTGACGAGCAGCATCATGAGCGCGAGGCGGTTGACCGCGAACGGCGTGCCGTCCCAGAACAGCGGCTCGTAGAAGAACTCCTCGAGCCCCGGCGCGGTGAAGCCGTCGGGCGGCGTCACGGTGACGGCCAGGGTCGTGACGTCAGGCGCCCCGTCGATGGGGGTGGCGTGCGGAGTCAGCGCGCGTCTCCTGTGTCGGGGCGGGTGGTTCCCGGCCGGGCATGGTGGTGCACGGGCATGTGGTGCGGGGGCAGGCAGGTCGTGCCGGTCGGTCGTCGTCCGGCGGGCGCGAGGCGCGCCGCCGACAGCCGAAACCTACCAGTCGGGGCGTGTCGTGCAGCACGCGGGGACCCCCCGCGGCCGCCCTCAGGTCTCGACGTACGGCGCCCGCGTGCGGGTGACGACGGCGGCCTCGACGACCACGCCGAGCAGCACGCCCAACCCGGTCGTCACGCCGAACGCGGTGCGCTCGTCCTCCCCCACCAGCCCGCGCAGCAGCAGCACGGCGAGCACCACGACCGGCAGCTTGGCGCCGTAGCCCGCGACGAGGAGCAGGGCGAACTCGCGCGGACCGCTGCGCCGCCCGAGCCGCACCGTCACCCACGTGACGGCCAGGACGGCGAGGGCCAGGCCGGCGCCGACGAGCGCCCCGACGGCGGCGTCGCCTCCCCCGCCCAGGCTGAAGCCCGCGACGCAGACCGCGCCGAGCGCGGCGACCCAGGCCATGCCGACGAGGGCGGCGCGCTCGGGGCGGCCGGTCCACGCGCTGCGGCCCGGGGCGTACGCCGGCTCGGCGGCGCCCGCGGCCGGGCCCTCAGGCACGGCGCCGCGCGGCCCGCAGGCGGGGCAGCGTCGCGAGCACCAGCGCCACGAGCGCCAGCGCGATGACCACCGACAGCACGCGCAGCGGGCCGCCCGTGACGCTCGCGGCGACGCCGCCGAAGGCGAGCAGCGCCGTCCAGAAGTACATGATCAGCACCGCGCGGGTCTGGCTGTGGCCGATCTCGAGCAGCCGGTGGTGCAGGTGCGCCTTGTCGGGCGCGAACGGCGAGCGCCCGGCGCGGGTGCGGCGCACGACCGCCAGCAGCAGGTCGACGAACGGCACGGCGAGCACCGCGAGCGGCAGCAGCACGATGAACAGCGCCGGGAACGCGGTGCTCGGCGGCAGGTTGGAGAAGCTGAACTGCCCCGTCAGGCTGGTCACCGAGCCGGCGAGCATCAGCCCGATGAGCATCGAGCCGGTGTCGCCCATGAACACGCGGGCCGGGTTGAAGTTGTGCGGCAGGAAGCCCAGGCACGCGCCGGCGAGCACCACGGCGATGAGCGTCGGCGAGCTGATCCGCTCCTGCAGCACGCCGGAGGTGAGCTGGCCGCTGCTCAGCGAGTAGCTGAAGGTGAAGAAGGCGAGCGCCGCGATCGCGCCCACGCCGGCGGCCAGGCCGTCGAGCCCGTCGACGAAGTTGATGGCGTTCACGGTGAGCAGCGCGAGGGCGATGGTGAGCGGCACGCCCTCGGGCCCCAGGGCGACGGCGCCGACCCCGGGCAGCGTGAGGGTGACGATCTGCAGGCCGATGAGCACCATGACGCCCGCGGCGACCACCTGCCCGGCGAGCTTGGTCAGCGCGTCGAGGCCGAAGGCGTCGTCGAAGAAGCCCAGCAGCACGACGAGGCCGCCGCCGACGACGACCGCCTCGACGTCGGAGTAGGCGAACACCGACTGCAGTGCCGGCAGCTCGCGGGCGGTGAGGAAGGCCGCGCAGACCCCGGCGTACATCGCCAGGCCGCCGAGCCGCGGCGTCGGGATGGAGTGGACGTCGCGGTCGCGCGGCTCGGCCATCGCGCCGACGCGCTGGGCGACCCGGCGCGCGACGGGGGTGAGCAGGTAGGTGACCGAGGCGGCGACGAGGAGGACGAGCAGGTACTCCCTCATCCGCCTCCGCCTCCCACGTCGCGCAGACTAGGCCCGCGGGTAGGCGGGGTGGGCCTCCACGAGCGCGGCGACGCCGGCGCGGACCTCCTCGGCGGCGCTGCCGTCCTCGTCGCGCAGCGCGCGGCCGATGAGCGCCCCGATCTCCTTCATCTGCGCCTCGCCCATGCCCTGCGTGGTGACGCACGGGGTGCCGACGCGGATGCCGCTGGCGACCGAGGCCGGCTGCGGGTCGTACGGGATGGCGTTCTTGTTGAGCACGATGCCGGCGCGGGCGCAGCGCGCCTCGGCCTCCGCGCCCGAGACGCCGGTGCCCTGCAGGTCGAGCAGCGCCAGGTGGGTGTCGGTGCCGCCGGTGACCGGGCGCAGCCCCTCGGCCGACAGCGCGTCGGTGAGCGCCTGGCTGTTGGCGATGACCTGACGGGCGTACGCCTGGTAGTCGGGCGTCGACGCCTCCTTGAGGGCGACGGCCTTGCCGGCGACGGCCTGCATGAGCGGGCCGCCCTGCATCATCGGGAAGACGGCCTTGTCGAGCTTGGCCGCGTGCTCGGCCCGGCTCACGAGCATGCCGCCGCGCGGGCCGCGCAGGACCTTGTGCGTGGTGAAGGTGACGACGTCGGCGTACGGCACCGGGCTGGGGATGGCGCCGCCGGCCACGAGGCCGATGAAGTGCGCCGCGTCGACCATGAGCACCGCGCCGACCTCGTCGGCGATCTCGCGGAACGCGGCGAAGTCGATGAGGCGCGGGATGGCCGAGCCGCCGGCGATGATCATCTTGGGCCGGTGGGCGCGGGCGAGGTCGCGCACCTGGTCGTAGTCGATGTCCTCGGTGTCCTTGGCGACGCCGTAGTGCACCGCGTCGAACCACTTGCCCGAGAAGCTCACCTTGGCGCCGTGGGTGAGGTGGCCGCCGTGCGGCAGCGACATGGCGAGGACGGTGTCGCCGGGCTGCAGGAAGGCGCCGTAGACGGCGATGTTGGCGCTGGCGCCGGAGTGCGGCTGCAGGTTGGCGTGCTCGGCGCCGAACAGCTCCTTGGCGCGGGCGATGCCGATCTCCTCGGCCACGTCGACGACCTCGCAGCCGCCGTAGTAGCGGCGGCCCGGGTAGCCCTCGGCGTACTTGTTCGACAGCGTCGAGCCGAGCGCTGCGAGCACCGCCGGGCTCGTGAGGTTCTCGCTGGCGATGAGCTGCAGCCCGCTGCGCAGCCGGTCGAGCTCGCCCGTGACGACGCCGGCGATCTCCGGGTCGAGGGCCTGCAGGGCGTCGAAGTCCGGTCCCCAGAAGGTCATGCGGTCGCTCCTCCGTCGAGAGCGCCCATCGTACGGGCGGCCAGCAGGTCGAGCGGGCCGCGCAGGGCCTGCTCGATGAGCGCCGCGCAGCGCACGAACTGCGACTGCGGGGCGTGGTACGGGTCGGACAGGTCGTCGTCGCGCGGCGAGTCCGGCGGCACGAGGCCGCGCTGCGCCGCCGCCAGGCGCACGAGGGCGCGGGCGCGCTCCTCGGTGCTGCCGTCCGGCAGCGCGGCCGGGTCGACCGCGCCGGCCAGCCGCGCGAACTCGCGCAGCGTGAAGGTGCGGGCGGCCGCGCGCGGCTGCAGCACCACCGCGGCCGCGCGGTGCTCGCGGGTCGCGCCGAGCACCAGGTCGGCCGCGACGACGTGCTCGGCGACGAGCTCGCGGGCGCGGAAGCCGCTGCCGTCGACGCCGTACTCCTCCAGCGCGACGAGGGCCTCGGGCTCCATCGGGCTGCCGGTGTGGCCCCAGGTGCCGGCCGAGCCGACCTCGACGCCGTCCAGCCCGCGCTCCTGCAGGCCCAGCACGGTGAGGCGCTCGGCCATCGGCGACCGGCAGATGTTGCCCGTGCAGACGTGCAGGACGGTGAAGGCCACTAGGGCAGGCCCACGAGGTCGGGGACGACCTCGCGCAGGGCGTCCTCGCCGACGGCGCCGGCGCGCAGCAGGTGCGGCACCTCGCCGGTGAGGTCGACGATCGTGCTGGCGGTGCCGCCGGTGACGGTGCCGCCGTCGAGGTAGACGGGCACCGCCGTGCCGAGCTGGCGGGCGGCCTCGGCGCAGTCGAGCGCGGCGGGCAGGCCGCTGCGGTTGGCGCTGCTCACCGCGAGCGGGCCGGTCTGCTCCAGCACGGCGAGCGCCGCGGGCTCGAGCGGCATGCGGACGGCGACGGTGCCGCGGGTCTCGCCGAGGTCCCACACCAGGCTGGGCGCCTGCTTCACCACGAGCGTCAGCCCGCCCGGCCAGAAGGCCTCGACGAGGGCGCGCGCCGCCGGGCCGACCTCGTCGGCCAGGCCGTCGAGGGTGCGCCAGGAGCCGACGAGCACCGGCACCGGCATGTCCTTGCCCCGGCCCTTGGTCTCGAGCAGCAGCGCGACGGCGGCGGGCGAGAAGGCGTCGGCGGCCAGGCCGTAGACGGTGTCGGTCGGCAGCACGACGAGCTCGCCGCGGCGCACCGCCTCGACGGCCGCGGTCACGCCGGCGGTCGGGTCGGCGCCTTCGCGGACGTCGTAGGTGGTGCTCACGCGCCCGCCCAGCGGGCGGTGACGAACCGGTCGCGGCCGGTGAGGTCCTGGTGGTCGGCGACCTCGGCCCAGCCGCCGCACGCCTCGAGCAGGGCGGGGGCGCTGCGGCCCTGGCGGTCGGAGTGCTCGACGACGAGCAGCCCGCCCGGCTTGAGCAGGCGGCGGGCCGCCCGCTCGACGAGCCGGATCACGTCGAGCCCGTCCTCGCCCGCCCACAGCGCGACGCCCGGGTCGTGGTCGAGCACCTCGGGGTCGGGGATGTGCGTCTCGTGCGTCGCGACGTAGGGCGGGTTGCTGGCGACGAGGTCGAGCTGGCCGTCGAGCTCGGGCAGGGCGTCCTCGGCGCTGCCGAGGTGCAGGTGCACCTCGGGGTCGCCCGCGGCGACGCGGCGGGCGGCGTTGCGGCGCGTCCAGGCCAGCGAGTCGGGGTCGAGCTCGACGGCGTGCACGGTCGCGCCCGGCACCTCGTTGGCCAGCGCGAAGGCGATGGTCCCGCTGCCCGTGCACAGGTCGACGCAGAGCGGGGCGGTCAGGCCCTCGGCGGCGAGCGCGTCGACGGCCCACTGCACGACCGACTCGGTCTCGGGCCGCGGCACGAAGACGCCCGGGCCGACCTCGAGCTCGATCCAGCGGAAGCCGACGGTGCCGACGAGGTGCTGCAGCGGCACCCGCTGCGCCCGCCGGGCCACCAGCTCGTCGAACGCGGTGACGGCGTCGGGGGTGAGGTCGTCGTGGCGCGCGAGGTCGCTCGGGCGCTCCAGGCCGAGCGCGTGCGCGGCGAGGGCGCGCGCGTCGTGCTCGGGCGACTCGACGCCGGCACCGGCCAGCACGTCGGTCGCCGCGCGCAGGCGCTGCTGCAGGGCGGTCACGGGGCGTCGCTCACGGGTGGGGGTCCCCCTTCAGGGCGGCCTCGGCGTCGGCGTCCACCAGGCTCTGGATGACGGGGTCCAGCTCGCCGTCGAGGACCTTGTCGAGGTTGTTGGCCTTGTAGCCGCTGCGGTGGTCGGCCACGCGGTTGTCCGGGAAGTTGTACGTGCGGATCTTCTCGCTGCGGTCCATGGTGCGGATCTGCGAGCCCCGGGTCGCGGCGTCGCGGGCCGCCTGCTCCTCGAGCGCCAGCGCCAGCAGGCGGGCGCGCAGCACGCGCATGCCCGCCTCCCGGTTCTGCAGCTGGCTCTTCTCGTTCTGCATCGAGACGGTGACGCCGGTGGGCAGGTGCGTGATGCGCACCGCCGAGTCGGTCGTGTTGACGCTCTGCCCGCCGGGCCCGGAGCTGCGGTAGACGTCGATCCGCAGGTCGTTCTGGTCGATCGTCACGTCGACGTCCTCGGCCTCCGGCAGCACGAGCACGCCGGCGGCGCTGGTGTGGATGCGCCCCTGGCTCTCGGTGACCGGCACCCGCTGCACGCGGTGCACGCCGCCCTCGTACTTCAGCCGGCCGTAGACGGGGTTGTCCGGGTCGCGGCTCTTCACGGCGAGGGAGACGTCCTTGTAGCCGCCGAGCTCGCCCTCGGTGGCCTCCAGCACCTCCAGGCGCCAGCCGCGCGCCTCGGCGTAGCGGGTGTACATGCGCACGAGGTCACCCGCGAACAGCGCCGACTCGTCGCCGCCCTCGCCCGCCTTGACCTCGAGGATCACGTCCTTGGCGTCGGTCGGGTCCTTGGGGATGAGCAGGTGCCGGATGCGCTCGTCGAGGGCGCGCACCTGCTGCTCGAGCTCGGCGGCCTCCTCGGCCATCTCCAGCTCGCGGGCGGCCTCGAGGTCGCCGCGCAGGGCGTCGCGCTCGTGGCTCGCGGCCACGACCGGGCCGATCTCGGCGTAGCGGCGGCCCAGCTCGCGGGCGACGGCCTGGTCGGCGTGGACCGCCGGGTCGGCCAGGCGTGCCTCGAGGTCGGCGTGCTCGGCCAGCAGGTCGTCGAGCGGGTCGGCCACCAGGGTCCTCTCGTACGGGGTCCGGACGTGCGAACGGCGCCCGCCCCCACCGGGGACGGGCGCCGCTGCGGGGCTACTTGCCGGCGCGCTTGCCGAAGCGCTGCTCGAAGCGCGCGACGCGGCCGCCGGTGTCGAGGATCTTCTGCTTGCCCGTGTAGAACGGGTGGCAGGCGGCGCAGACCTCGAGGCGCATCTCGCCGCCCCGGGTGCTGCGGGTGGTGAACGAGTTGCCGCAGGTGCACGACACCTGGGTCTCGGAGTAGCTCGGGTGGATGTCGCTCTTCACGGCGGTGCCTCTCGGTCGGGTGAGCCGCCGGGTTCGCCGCCGCTGGCGCGGGGCGAGGAACCGGTGCTCGTCTGGGGACCAGTGTGCCAGAACGGCGCACTGCTCCTCTCAACCGCGAGGGGCGGTCGGCCCTTCCCAGCCGACCCGGTGGGCCTCGGCGACGGCGGCCAACTGGCTCGTGACGCCGAGCTTGGTCAGCACCGCGCGGATCTGGGTGCGGACGGTGGCCTCCGAGACGACGGCCCGGGCCGCGATCTCGGCAGCCGCCGCGCCCTGCATGACCTCGTGCAGCACCTCGGCCTCGCGCGCGGTGAGCCGCTCGAAGGGCTCGCGGCGCTGCCGCTGGGCGTGCCTCGCGGCGCGGGCGCGGGCCAGCACGTCCTGGCGCTCGGCGTCGCGCAGCACCGGCCGGCCCTCGGCCGCCGCGGTCACCGCCGCCAGCAGCTCGGGGAAGGGCAGCGTCTTGGGCAGCACGCCCGCCGCGCCGAGCTCGAGGCAGGTGCCGAGCCGCAGCGCGTCGCCGGAGCCGCTCACGACCACCACCCGCGCGAGCGGCGCCAGCGCCGGCACCAGCGCCTCGCCCGCCCCGGCGACCGGCCCGAGGTCGAGGTCGAGCAGCACGACGTCGGGCTGCAGTGCGCGGGCCTGCGCCAGCAGGTGCTCGGGCGGGCCGAGCTCGGCCAGGTGCACCGCGTGGCCCTCGGCCTGCAGCGCGAGGGCGAGCGACTGCGCCAGCAGCGCGTGGTCCTCGACGACGAGCACGGTCGCCGCCGCAGCGGCGGTCACCGCGTCACCAGTCGTGGGGATGCGCCCGGGCCCGGCCCCCGCTCGACTGCCCGCGTGCTCAGGGGCCGGGTCGTCGTCGCGGTGGCGCCGCGCCTGCTCGGCGACGTGGTGGCCCGGGCGATGCGCGCCGACGGGCACGAGGTCACCGCCCTCACGACCCGCTCACCGGCTCCCGGCGCGGTCACGGGCGCGGACGTCCTCGTCGCGACGGCCGGCCTCGCCCCGGCCGGCAGCCCCCGCGTGGTCGTGCTGGGAGGGCAGGACGACCGGCGGGCGGGGCCCGGGGAGGTGCACGACCTCGCGGGGCTGCGCGCGGCGCTCGCCGTGCTGCTCCCCCGGCGCGAGGCGGGAGGCCTCCGGCAGCACGACGACGAAGGACGCGCCGCCGCCCGGGCGGCCCTGCACCGCGAGGGTGCCGCCCATCTCGGCGACGAGCCGGCGCGCGGTGTAGAGGCCGAAGCCGGTGCCGGGCACGACCGCGCCGGCCCGCTCGCCGCGCTCGAAGACCGCGTCGCGCATTTGCAGCGGCACGCCCGGCCCGCGGTCCTCGACGACGAGCCGGGTCTCGCCGTCGCTCTGCTCGCCGCGCAGCACCACCGGCGAGCCGGGTGCGTGCCGGCGCGCGTTGACGAGCAGCGCGGACACGACAGTGGCGAGGTCGGCCTCGCGGCCGGTGGCGTAGACCCCGTGCAGGTGCATCCGCACGTCGGCGCCCAGCTCGCGCTCGGCCACGACCACCGGCTCGAGCGCGCGGGCGACGTCGAGGCGCACCGGGGCCGAGCGCTGGTCGGGGTCGACCAGGCAGCCGAGGCGGCGCAGCTCGGCGGAGACGGCGTCCTCGAGCCGGCGCCGCACGCCGGGGTCGAGCCGGTCCTCGTAGCGGCGCAGGGTGGACGCGGCGCCGTGCAGGCCGGCCAGCACGTTGCGCACCTCGTGCAGCCGCTCCTGCTCGCGCTCCTGGGCGCTGAGCTGCCGCGAGGCGTCGTCCGAGGCCCGCACCGACAGGGCGAGCAGCGCGCTGCTCTGCGCGGCGAGCGCCCCGCGCAGCGCCGTGGCCGCGCCGCGCAGGGCCACCGCGCCGGCGAGCGCACCGACGGCCGACCCGGTCACCGCGGCCAGCGGCGACGGGGCCGCGGCGGCGGCGAACAGTGCCGCCGAGACCGACAGCAGCGCGGTGGCGCCGGCCAGCCAGCGAGCGCCGCCCGGGCGGCGGAGCTCGGCGAGGGCGGCGGCGGCCCACA
>CANKBT010000110.1 GCA_947479995.1 Frankiaceae bacterium
GCGTGGATGCCGAGGTCCGGCCGGGCCGCCATGACGAGCCCGGCGAGCGCCGTGATGAGCTTGCGCGCCTCGTCGAGGTCGAGGGTGGCGTCGCCCTCCTCGGTGAGCCCGCACTTCACGGCCGCGGCGCTCATGAGGTGGACGGCGGCGGAGGCGATCACCTCGGCGGCCGGCACGTCGGCCAGGTCGCGCAGCGCCTGGGCGTCGTCGGAGGTCCCACCGGGTGTCGTCACCCTGCTAGCCTGGCAGGGCGACTCGACCCGCGGCACGCCGGGGGTCGGACCAAGCGGGGGCCCCGCCTCCCACCTGCGCCGCTCACCCGAGCCGGTCAGCAGGTCCGCACGACCCGCCTCGCGCGGGTCGCGACCGCCCCTCACCCGGGGTGGGCGACGGGGCTCTGCGCAGGTGCGCGGGGCCCTTCTGCATGTCAGGCCCCCGAGCCGCAGACGCGCTCTACGAGGAGGCCACATCAGCGCTGAACCCCGCATCAACGACCGGATCCGCGTCCCCGAGGTGCGACTGGTCGGACCCGCCGGCGAGCAGGTGGGCATCGTCGCCATCGGCGAGGCCCTGCGCCTCGCCCAGGACAGCGACCTCGACCTCGTCGAGGTCGCGCCGATGGCGCGCCCGCCGGTCTGCAAGCTCATGGACTACGGCAAGTTCAAGTACGAGACGGCGCAGAAGGCGCGTGAGAGCCGCAAGAACCAGGTGCTCACCGTCATCAAGGAGATGAAGCTCCGTCCCAAGATCGACCCGCACGACTACGAGACGAAGAAGGGCCACGTCGTCCGCTTCCTCAAGGCCGGCGACAAGGTCAAGATCACGATCATGTTCCGCGGCCGCGAGCAGTCCCGCCCCGAGCTGGGCTTCCGGCTGCTGCAGCGCCTCGGCGAGGACGTGTCCGACCTCGGCTTCGTCGAGAGCTCGCCCAAGCAGGACGGCCGCAACATGATCATGGTCCTGGCGCCCCACAAGAACGCCGCGGACCTCAAGCGCGCGGCCGGCAGCAAGCCCGCCGACGCCGCCGACGCGGACGCGACCGCCGAGAGCTGACCAGCACCACCCGCCGCACGACCGACCCACAGACGAGGACCCCGGCAGCCATGCCCAAGCAGAAGACGCACAGCGGCGCGAAGAAGCGCTTCAAGGTCACCGGCAGCGGCAAGCTGCTGCGCGAGAAGGCCGGCAAGCGCCACCTGCTCGAGCACAAGTCGAGCACCGTGACCCGCCGCCTCACCGGCACGACCGAGGTCTCCAAGGCCGACGCCAAGGCCGTCAAGAAGCTGCTCGGCCACTAGCCGACCCGCCCGCCGTACCGACACCAGACAGGACACACAGACGTGGCACGCGTGAAGAGGGCGGTCAACGCCCACAAGAAGCGGCGCGAGACCCTCGAGCTGGCCTCCGGCTACCGGGGTCAGCGCAGTCGGCTCTACCGCAAGGCCAAGGAGCAGCTGCTCCACTCGGCGACCTACGAGTACCGCGACCGCAAGAAGCGCAAGGCGGACTTCCGCCAGCTGTGGATCCAGCGGATCAACGCCGCGGCGCGCGAGAACGGCCTGACCTACAACCGCTTCATCCAGGGCCTGAAGGCCGCGGGCGTCGAGGTCGACCGCAAGGTCCTCGCCGACCTGGCCGTCACCGACGCGCCGGCCTTCGCCGCGCTCGTCGAGGTCGCCAAGGGCGCCCTGCCGGACGACGTCAACGCCCCCGTCAGCGCTGCCTGAGACCCGGCTGCCCGACGCGCTGACGTCGACCCGCTCGCCGCGGGTCGCCGCCGTACGACGCCTGCACCGCCGCTCGGCCCGCGTGGCCGAGCGGCGGTTCGTCGTCGAGGGGCCGCAGGCGGTCCGCGAGGCGCTCGCCGACCTCGTCGAGCTGTACGCCGTCGACCCGGCCGACCCGCTCGCCCGCGCAGCGGCGGACGCCGGCGTGCCGGTGCAGCCGGTGAGCGCCGCGGTGCTCGCCGCGATGGCCGAGACGGTCACGCCCCAGGGCCTGCTCGGCGTCGCGCCGCTGCGCGACGTGCCGCTCGACGCGCTGCCGGCGCGGCCCCGTCTCGTCGCGGTGCTCGACGCCGTCGCCGACCCCGGCAACGCCGGCACCGTGCTGCGCACCGCCGACGCCGCGGGCGCCGACGCGGTCGTGCTCACCGCCGGCTCGACCGACCCCCACGGCGGCAAGGCCGTGCGCGCCTCGGCCGGGAGCCTGTGGCACCTGCCCGTCGTCGCGGGGCCGCCGCTCGACGAGGCGCTCGCGGCCCTGCGCGGCCGCGGGCTGCAGGTGCTCGCGACCAGCGGCAGCGGCGAGGCCGACCTCGACGACCTCGCCGACGCCGGCGGCCTGGCCGCCCCGACGGCCTGGCTGTTCGGCAACGAGGCGCACGGCCTGCCGCCCGGGGCCCTGGCCGCCGCGGACGTGCGCGTGCGCGTGCCGCTGCGCGGCCGGGCCGAGTCGCTCAACCTGGCTGCCGCCGCGGCGGTGTGCCTGTACGCGACGTCCCGCGCCCACCGGTAGGGTGCGCGCGTCTTCCAGGGGAGGTGCCCGGTGCCCGAGCTCGACAAGGCGGCCTACGCCGAGCTCCCCGACGCCGCCGTCGTCGCCGACGCGGCGGGCGCGGTCGTGCTGCTCAACCCCGCGGCCGAGCGCGTGCTCGGGGCGACGGCCGACTCCGCGCTCGGCCGGCCGCTGCGCGAGGTGCTCCCGCTCGTCGACGAGCAGGGCCGCGACTGGTGGGCCTGCACCGACCCGTGGCACGGCCTCGACACCCGCACCCGCCAGCCCGAGCGGCGCCTGGTGCTCCCCGACGGCCGCGGCCTGCTCGTCACGGCGTCGTACGTCCGCGACGAGCAGCGCCGGCTCGAGCGCCTCGTCGTGCTGCTGCGCGACGACCGCGCGCGCGAGCGCACCGACCGCAGCCGCGCCGACCTCGTCTCGACGGTCGCCCACGAGCTGCGCTCGCCGCTGACGAGCGTGAAGGGCTTCACCGCGACGCTGCTGGCCAAGTGGGAGCGCTTCAACGACGACCAGAAGAAGCTCATGCTCCAGACGGTCAACGCCGACGCCGACCGCGTGACGCGCCTGCTCACCGAGCTGCTCGACGTCAGCCGCATCGACTCGGGCCGGCTCGAGGTCCGCAAGCAGGTCGTCGACGTCGTCGCGGCCGTGCGCAAGGCCGTCGCCGGCCGGGTGGCGGGCGGCGAGCCCGAGGACCGCTTCGTCGTCGACGTCACGGGGGCTCTGCCCGAGGTGTGGGTCGACCCCGACAAGCTCGACCAGGTGGTCGGCAACCTCGTCGAGAACGCCCTGCGCCACGGCGCGGGCACGGTGACCGTCACGGTCGGCCCCGAGGGCGACGGCTGCGCGGTGGTCGTGGCCGACGAGGGCCCCGGCATCCCGCCCGAGCTGGCGCAGCGGGTGTTCACGCGCTTCTGGCGCGGCGGCGACCGCCGCGGCGGCACGGGCCTCGGGCTCTACATCGTCAAGGGCCTCGTCGAGGCGCACGGCGGCAGCGTGGAGGTGACGCGCGCCCCCTCCGGGGGCGCGGCCTTCCGCGTCGTGCTCCCCGCCGGCACCCCCGCCTTCTTCTAGGCGGCCCGGCGGGCAGACTGGCCGCCGACCCCCGACCCGCTTGGAGCACCCCTGTGCACGCCCTCGACCCCGCCTCGCCGGCCGGGGCCCTCGACGCCGCGCGCGACGACGCCCTCGCCGCGATCGCCGCGGCCGCCGACCTCGACGCGCTCGTCGCGCTGAGGCCGGCCGTCCTCGGCGACCGCAGCCCCGTCGCGCTCGCGCGCCGCGGCCTCGGCTCCCTGCCCGGCCCCGACCGGGCCGAGGCGGGACGCCGCGTCAACGCCGTCGTCACGGCCCTGACGGCCGCGTACGACGCGCGCCGCGCGGTCCTGCAGGACGAGCGCGACGCGCGCGTGCTCGTCGAGGAGGCCGTCGACGTCACGGCCCTGCCGGGGCGGCTGCCGGTCGGCGCCCGCCACCCGCTGACGACCGTGCAGGAGCGCGCGGTCGACGCCTTCGTGGCGATGGGCTGGGAGGTGGCCGAGGGCCCCGAGGTCGAGCACGAGTGGTTCAACTTCGACGCGCTGAACTTCCCCAAGGACCACCCGGCGCGCGAGATGCAGGACACCCTGTTCGTCGCCCCGGAGGGCAGCGGCCTGGTGCTGCGCACCCACACCAGCCCGGTGCAGGTCCGCACGCTGCTGAGCCGCGAGCTCCCGGTCCACGTCGTCGCTCCCGGCCGGGTCTACCGCGCCGACGCGCTCGACGCGACCCACTCGCCGGTCTTCGCCCAGCTCGAGGGGCTGTGCGTCGACGAGGGCATCACGATGGCGCACCTGCGCGGCACCCTCGACGCCTTCGCCGTCGCCATGTTCGGCCCGGGCATGCGCACGCGCCTGCGCCCGTCCTTCTTCCCGTTCACCGAGCCCAGCGCCGAGCTCGACCTGCAGTGCTTCCACTGCCTCGGGCGGTCGGCCGAGCCCGGCGGCGAGCCGTGCCGCGTCTGCTCCAGCGAGGGCTGGATCGAGGTGGGCGGCTGCGGCATGGTCAACCCCGCCGTGCTCGTCGCGGCCGGCGTCGACCCCGAGCGCTACAGCGGCTTCGCCTTCGGCATGGGCCTGGACCGCACGCTGATGTTCCGCCACGGCGCGACCGACATCCGCGACTTCTACGAGGGCGACCAGCGGTTCACCCTCCCGTTCGGGCTGGAGGCCTGAGGTGCGCGTCCCCGTCAGCTGGCTGCGGGTGCACGTGCCCGGGCTGGCCGCGAGCGCCGAGGAGGTCGGCGCCGCCCTGGTGCGCGCCGGGCTCGAGGTGGAGCAGGTCGAGCGCGTCGGCGCCGACGTCTCCGGCGTCGTCGTCGGCCGCGTGCTCGACGTCGAGGAGCTGACCGGCTTCAAGAAGCCGATCCGGCACTGCCACGTCGACGTCGGCGCGCGCGTCCACGAGGTGGTGTGCGGCGCGACCAACTTCGCCGCCGGCGACCTCGTCGCCTTCGCCACGCCCGGCGCCGTGCTGCCCGGCGGCTTCCGGATCGCCACGCGCACGACGTACGGCCGCACCTCCGACGGCATGATCTGCTCGGCCGGCGAGCTGGGCCTGCCCGACGACGGCGACGGCATCCTCGTGCTCGAGGGCGAGCCGGCCCTCGGCGCCGACGTCGTCGCGCTGCTGCAGCTGCGCGACGAGGTGCTCGACATCGCCGTGACGCCCGACCGCGGCTACGTGCTGTCGGTCCGCGGCGTCGCCCGCGAGACGGCCACCGCCTTCGGGCTCGAGCTCGCCGACCCGGGCCTGGTCGTCCCGGAGCCCGCGGGCGACGGGCACCCCGTGCGCGTCGACGACCCCGCCGGCTGCGACCGCTTCGTGGCCCGCACGGTGACCGGCCTCGACCCGGCGGCGACCTCGCCGCTGTGGCTGCAGCGCCGGCTGCTCCTGGCCGGGATGCGCCCGATCAGCCTGGCGGTCGACGTCACCAACCACGTCATGCTCGAGCTCGGCCAGCCCCTGCACGCGTACGACGCCGACCGCCTGCAGGGCGCCCTCGTCGCGCGGCGCGCGCAGCCGGGGGAGCGGGTGACCACCCTCGACGGGCAGGACCGCGCGCTCGACCCCGGTGACCTCGTCATCGCCGACGACCGGGGCGCGATCGGCGTGGCCGGCGTCATGAGCGGCGCGAGCACCGAGGTGCACGCCGGCACGACCGCCGTCGTGCTGGAGGCCGCGCACTTCGCGCCCGTGGCGATCGCCCGCAGCGCCCGGCGGCACCGGCTGCCGAGCGAGGCCAGCAAGCGCTTCGAGCGCGGCGTCGACCTCGCGCTGGCCCCGGCCGCGGCCGAGGCCGCCGTGCGGCTGCTCGTCGCGCTGGGCGGCGGCACCGCCGGCGGCGGCACCGACGTCGACCTGCGCACCCCGCCGCCGGTGCTGCGGCTGCCGGTCGCGCAGCCCGGCCGCGTCGCCGGCCGCGACTACGCGCCCGACGTCGTGCGCCGCCGCCTCGAGGACGTCGGCTGCAGCGTGACGGGCGACGACCCGCTCGAGGTCGTGCCGCCGCCGTGGCGCCCCGACCTCACCGCGCCGGTCGACCTCGTCGAGGAGGTCGTGCGGCTGGAGGGCTACGACACGATCCCGGTGGTGCTGCCCCCGGCGCCCGCCGGCGGCGGGCTCACGCCGGAGCAGCGGCTGCGCCGCACCGCGTCGCGCGCGCTGGCCGCGGCCGGGCTCGTCGAGGTGACGACGCCGCCGTTCGTCGCGGCCGAGGCGCTCGCGCGCCTGGGCGACGTGCCGGCCTCGCCGCGCCTGCTCAACCCGCTGTCGGAGGCGGAGGCGCTGCTGCGGCCGCTGCTGCTGCCGGGCCTGCTCGCCGCGCTGCTGCGCAACGCCAGCCGCGGGCAGGCCGACGTCGCGCTGTTCGAGACCGGACCGGTCTTCCTCGGCGCCGGTCAGGTCGTCGCCGCGCCCGGCGTCGACCGCCGCCCCACCGACGCGGAGCTGGCGGTGCTCGACAGCGCGCTGCCGGCGCAGCCCCGCCACGCCGGCGTCGTGCTGGCCGGCACCCGCGGCGGCCGCCCGGTCGACTGGGCCGACGCCGTGGAGGCGCTCGTCGCGCTCGGCGCCGCCCTCGGCCTGGCCCTGCGGCCCGCGCGCGGCACCGGCACGGGCTACCACCCCGGGCGCTGCGCCGAGCTGCTGCTCGACGGCGCCCGCGTCGGCGTCGCCGGCGAGCTGCACCCGCGCGTCGTCGAGGCGCACGGCCTGCCCGCCCGCACGGTCGCCGGCGAGGTCGACCTCGACGCGCTGGTCGCTGCCGCCGCCGCGCGCGGGCCGGTCCGCGCGCCGGTCGTCTCGCCCTACCCGCCGGCCAGCGTCGACGTCGCCCTCGTCGTCGACGCCACCACGCCGGCCGCCGACCTCGAGGCGGCGCTGCGCGAGGGGGCCGGGCCGCTGCTCGAGGGGCTGCGGCTGTTCGACGTCTACACCGGCCCGCAGGTGGGGGCGGGCAAGCGGTCGCTGGCCTTCGCGCTGCGCTTCCGGGCACCCGACCGCACGCTCACCGACGTCGAGGTGCTGGGGGCGCGCGACGCCGCCGTCGCCGAGGCCGGCCGGCGCACCGGGGCCGTCCTCCGGGCCTGACGTCGAATGCCCTTGCACTGCTGTGTATGGTCTTGCACATGGGGCGGACGGCATCGGTCGCGGGGGCGAGCGGCTACGCGGGCGGCGAGCTGCTGCGCCTGCTGCTGGCCCACCCCGAGCTCGAGCTCGGCCCGCTCGCGGCCGGCGCGAGCGCGGGCCGGCCGGTGGCCGAGCTGCACCCGCAGCTGCCGCAGCTGGCCGACCGCTTCGTCGAGACCGACGCGGCCGTGCTCGGCGAGGCCGACGTCGTCTTCCTCGGCCTGCCGCACGGGCAGTCGGCCGCGCTGGCGGCGGCCCTGCCGGCGTCCTGCGTCGTCGTCGACCTGGGCGCCGACTTCCGGCTCGCCTCGGCCGACGACTGGACCCGCTTCTACGACACCCCGTACGCCGGCCAGTGGCCGTACGGCCTGCCCGAGCTGTTCCGCGACGACCTCGTCGGCGCCACCCGCATCGCCGGCCCGGGCTGCAACGCCACGGCGATGACGCTCGCGCTCGGGCCGCTGCTGGCGGCCGGGCTCGTCGACCCGCTCGACCTGGTGGCGCAGACCGCCAGCGGCACGAGCGGGGCCGGCCGCGCGGCCAGCACCGCGCTGCTCGGCAGCGAGGTCATGGGCGACCTGTCGGCGTACAAGGTCGCCAGCCACCGGCACACGCCCGAGGTGCGGCAGAGCCTGCGCCGCCTCGCCGGCACCGAGGTGACGCTGACGTACACCCCGACGCTCGCGCCGATGCCGCGCGGCATCCTCGCCACCTGCACGGCCCGCACGACGGCCTCCGCGGACGCGCTGCGGGCCTGCCTGGCCGAGGCGTACGACGCCGAGCCCTTCGTGCACGTGCTGCCGGAGGGCCGCTGGCCGCGCACGGCCGCGACCGCCGGCAGCAACGCCTGCCAGCTCCAGGTGGCCGTCGACGCCGACAGCGGCCGCGCGGTCGTCGTCGCGGCGCTCGACAACCTCGGCAAGGGCGCGGCCGGCCAGGCGCTGCAGTGCGCCAACCTCGCGCTCGGGCTGGACGAGGGCCTGGGCCTGTCCGCGAGCGGGGTCGCGCCGTGAGCGTCACCGCCCCGCGGGGGTTCCGCGCCGCCGGCGTGGCCGCCGGCCTCAAGGACAGCGGCCGGCCCGACGTCGCGCTCGTCGTCAACGACGGGCCGTCGCACGCCGCCGCCTGCGTCTTCACGAGCAACCGCTGCAAGGCCAACCCGGTGCTGTGGTCCGAGCAGGCCGTCCGCGACGGCCGGGTGCAGGCGGTGGTGCTCAACTCCGGCGGCGCCAACTGCTACACCGGGCCGGCCGGCTTCCAGACCACGCACGCCACGGCCGAGCGGGTGGCCGCGCTGGTCGGCGGGGGAGCGGTCGACGTCGTCGTCTGCTCGACCGGCCTGATCGGCCCGCTGTTCGACCGCGACCGGCTGCTCGCCGGGGTCGACGCCGCGCACGACGCGCTGTCGGCCGACGGCGGCGAGGACGCCGCCGTCGCGATCATGACCACCGACAGCGTGCACAAGCAGGCCGTCGCCGCGGGCGACGGATGGTCGGTCGGCGGCATGGCCAAGGGCGCGGGCATGCTCGCCCCGGCGCTCGCGACGATGCTCGTCGTCCTCACCACCGACGCCGACGTCAGCGCCGCCGACTGTGACCGCGCGCTGCGCGCGGCCACCCGCACGACGTTCGACCGCCTCGACTCCGACGGCTGCCAGTCGACGAACGACACCGTCCTGCTCATGGCCTCGGGCGCCAGCGGCACGGCGCCCGACGCCGCCGCGTTCGACGAGGCCGTCCGCCGCGTCTGCGCCGACCTCGCCGCCCAGCTGCTCGGCGACGCCGAGGGCTCGGCCCACGACATCGCCATCGAGGTCGTCGGCGCCGCGACCGAGGACGACGCCGTCGAGGTCGGCCGCTCGGTCGCCCGCAACAACCTCTTCAAGTGCGCCGTCTTCGGCGAGGACCCGAACTGGGGGCGCGTGCTCGCCGCCGTCGGCACGAC
>CANKBT010000111.1 GCA_947479995.1 Frankiaceae bacterium
GGCGGCGCCTGCCACACCGGCGACCGCACCTGCTTCGACGCCGCCCCGCTCGAGGCGGTCGTCGGCGCCCGTCCCGCGTGAGGACCCCCTGATGCGGCTCGGCACCACGGCCCCGGACGCCGCCGCCTTCGCGGCGCTCGACCAGCCCGTCGTCGCCGTCACCCGCCGCCTGCTCGCCGACGGCGAGACGCCGGTCGGCGTCTACCGCAAGCTCGCCGGCGGCCGGCCGGGCACCTTCCTGCTCGAGTCGGCCGAGCAGGGCCGGCAGTGGTCGCGCTTCTCGTTCGTCGGCGTGCGCTGCGCCGGCGTGCTCACCGAGCGCGAGGGCCGCACCACGTGGACCGGCCCCGACCTCGACCTGCCCGACGACCCGCTCGAGGCGCTGCGGGTGCTCGCGCGCCGCCTGCGCTCGCCCCGCGACCCCGACCTGCCGCCCCTCACCGGCGGGCTCGTCGGCTACCTCACGTACGACGTCGTGCGCCGTCTCGAGCGCCTGCCGAGCAGCACCGTCGACGACCTCGGCATGCCCGAGCTCGCCTGGATGCTCGCGACCGACCTGGCGGTGCTCGACCACGCCGACGGCACCGTGCTGCTCATCGCCAACGCGGTGCGGGGCGTCACCGGCGGCTACGACGACGCCGTCGCCCGGCTCGACGCCATGGCCGCCGCGCTCGCCGAGCCGACGCCGCCGAGCGTCGCGGTGCTCGACCTCGCGGCGCAGCCCGAGGTGGTCGCGCGCACCAGCCGCGACGACTACGAGGCGGGCGTCGAGCGGGTCAAGGAGCACATCCGGGCGGGCGACGCCTTCCAGGTCGTGCTGTCGCAGCGCTTCGAGACGGCGGCCGACGTCGACGCGCTCGACGTCTACCGGGTGCTGCGCGCCAGCAACCCGTCGCCGTACATGTACCTGCTCCGCTTCGAGGGCACCGACAGCCCGTACGACGTCGTGGGCTGCTCGCCCGAGGCGCTCGTGACCGTCACGGGCGACCGCGCGGTGGTGCACCCGATCGCCGGCACGCGGCCGCGCGGCGACACCCCCGAGCGCGACCACGACCTGGGCGTCGAGCTGCTCGCCGACCCCAAGGAGCGCAGCGAGCACGTGATGCTCGTCGACCTCGGCCGCAACGACCTCGGCCGCGTCTGCGAGCCCGGGAGCGTGGAGGTCGTCGACTTCATGCAGGTCGAGCGCTACAGCCACGTCATGCACATCGTGTCGACGGTGGTCGGCCGCGTCGCCGCGGGCCGCGACGCCCTCGACGTGCTCACGGCGACCTTCCCCGCCGGCACGCTGTCGGGCGCGCCCAAGCCGCGCGCCATGGAGATCATCGAGGACCTCGAGCCCACCCGGCGCGCGCTGTACGGCGGCTGCGTCGGCTACGTCGACGCCGCCGGCGACCTCGACACCGCGATCGCGATCCGCACCGCCGTGCTGCACCAGGGCACGGCGTACGTGCAGGCCGGCGCGGGCCTGGTCGCCGACAGCGACCCGACGACCGAGTGGGAGGAGTGCCGGAGCAAGGCGGCCGCCGTCCTGCGCGCCGTCGCCGCCGCCCGCACGCTGCGCCCGGTCGCGCCGGAGCCGGCCCCGTGAACCGCGAGCTGCGCCTCGCGCTGCTGCTCCTGCTCGCCGGCTCGGGGCTGCTGCTGCTCGCCGCCGGGCGCACCTGGGTCGACGTCGTCCTGCCCGCGGTGCCGCCGCTGCCGGACGTGCCGGCGACCCTCACCGGCAGCGACGTCGTGCCGGCGCTGCGCGGCCTCGCGCTGCTCGGGCTGGCCGGCGTCGCCGCCCTGGCCGCCACCCGCGGCCGCGGCCGGATCGCGGTCGGCGCGCTGCTGCTGCTCGCCGGGGCCGCGGCGCTCGTCGCCACGGTGCGCGCGGTCGCCGACGGCGCCGAGGGCGCCCTGCGCGACGACCCGCCCTCCGGTGCCGACGTGCCGGCGGGCCTGCCCGGCCTCGAGCCGTGGTGGGCCGTCGCCGTCGTCGGCGGCCTGCTCGTGCTGCTCAGCGGCCTGCTCGTCGCCGCGCGCGGAGCCCGCTGGGCGGCGCTGTCGGCGCGCTACGACACCCCGGCGGCCCGCGCCGAGCGCGCCGCCGCCCGGCCCGCGCGCCCGGAGGTCGAGGCCTGGGACGCCCTCGACCGCGGCGAGGACCCCACCACCGCCGAGCCGGACGCGACCGGGCAGGGCCCGGGCTCCGGGTCCGGCACCCCGCGGCTAGGGTCGTGACCATGGGCTCCCCGACCAGCGGCACCGTCCTCGACGGCATCGTCGCGGGGGTCCGCGAGGACCTCGCGGCGCGCGAGAGCGCGACCCCGCTCGACGAGGTCAAGGCCCGCGGCGCGGCCCGGCCGCCGGCGCTCGACGGCGCCGCCGCGCTGCGCGCGCCGGGCATCTCGGTCATCGCCGAGGTCAAGCGGTCCAGCCCCAGCAAGGGCGCGCTGGCCGCCATCGCCGACCCGGCCGCGCTCGCCGAGGACTACGAGGCCGGCGGCGCGTCGGTGATCAGCGTGCTCACCGAGCAGCGCCGCTTCGGCGGCTCGCTGGCCGACCTCGACGCCGTCCGCGCGCGCGTCGACGTGCCGCTGCTGCGCAAGGACTTCGTCGTCACCAGCTACCAGGTGCACGAGGCCCGCGCGCACGGCGCCGACCTGGTGCTGCTCATCGTGGCCGCGCTCGGGCAGGACGCCCTCGTCAGCCTGGTCGAGCGCACGCACGACCTCGGCATGACGGCGCTCGTCGAGGTGCACGACACCGAGGAGCTGGCGCGCGCGCTCGACGCCGGCGCGCGCGTCGTGGGCGCCAACGCCCGCGACCTGCGCACCCTCGAGGTCGACCGCGGCGTGCCCGGCCGGGTGTTCGCCGCCTGCCCCGATGACGTCGTCAAGGTCGCGGAGTCCGGCGTGCGCGGCCCGCACGACCTGCTGGCGTACGCCTCCGTCGGCGCCGACGCCGTGCTCGTCGGCGAGGGCGTCGTCGTCGGCGGCAACCCCCGCCAGGCGGTCGCCGACCTCGTCGCCGCCGGCGCCCACCCCTCGACCCGGCAGGAGCGCGGGTGACCACGCTGTCCGTCCCCGGCGCAGCCCCCGAGCTGCCCGACGCCAGCGGCCACTTCGGCCCGTACGGCGGCCGCTACGTGCCCGAGGCGCTCATCGCCGCGCTCGACGAGCTCACCGCCGCGCACGCCGCCGCGCAGCGCGACCCGGTGTTCCTCGCCGAGCTCGACCGGCTGCTCACGACCTACGCCGGCCGCCCGACGCCGCTGACCGACGCCCGCCGGCTGTCCGAGCACGCCGGCGGGGCACGCATCCTGCTCAAGCGCGAGGACCTCGCGCACACCGGCAGCCACAAGATCAACAACGTGCTCGGCCAGGCGCTGCTCACGAAGCAGATGGGCAAGCAGCGCGTCATCGCCGAGACCGGCGCCGGCCAGCACGGCGTCGCGACGGCGACGGCCTGCGCGCTGTTCGGCTTCGACTGCACGGTCTACATGGGCGAGGAGGACACCCGCCGCCAGGCGCTCAACGTCGCCCGGATGCGCCTGCTCGGCGCCGAGGTCGTCCCGGTGCGCAGCGGCACGCGCACGCTCAAGGACGCCATGAACGAGGCCATGCGCGACTGGGTGACCAACGTCGAGACGACGCACTACGTCATCGGCTCGGTCGCCGGCCCGCACCCGTTCCCGGCGATGGTCCGCGACTTCCAGCGCGTCATCGGCGTCGAGGCCCGCCAGCAGGTGCTCGACCTCGTCGGCCGGCTGCCCGACGCGCTCGTCGCCTGCGTCGGCGGCGGCAGCAACGCGATGGGGCTGTTCCACCCGTTCCTGCAGGACGCCTCCGTCGCCCTGGTCGGCTGCGAGGCCGGGGGCGACGGCGTCGAGACGGGGCGGCACGCCGCGCCGCTCACCGCCGGGCAGCCGGGCGTGCTGCACGGCTCGCGCAGCTACCTCATGCAGGACGACGAGGGCCAGACCCTCGACACCACGAGCATCAGCGCGGGCCTCGACTACCCGGGCGTCGGCCCCGAGCACTCCTGGCTGCGCGACACCGGCCGCGCGACGTACACCGGCATCTCCGACGGCTGGGCGATGCAGGCGCTGCAGCTGCTGGCCCGCACCGAGGGCATCCTGTGCGCGATCGAGACGGCGCACGCCTTCGCCGGCGCCTGCGACTGGGGCCGGGCGCAGGTGGCCGCCGGCCGCGCCGCCGAGGACCTCGTGATCGTCGTCAACACCTCCGGGCGCGGCGACAAGGACGTCGACACCTCGGCCCGCTGGTTCGGCCTGGTGACGGGGGAGGAGGTCGCCGAGAGCGACCTCGTCCGCGCCGGGGAGGGCGAGCAGCCCTGAGCGCCCGTCTCGACGAGCTGTTCGCGCGGTGCCGGTCGGAGGGGCGCGCCGCCCTGCTCGGCTACCTGCCCGCCGGCTACCCCGACCGCGAGACGGCCGTGGCCGGCCTGCGCGCGATGGTCGAGGGCGGGGTCGACGCGATCGAGATCGGCATGCCGTACTCCGACCCGCTCATGGAGGGCCCGGTCATCCAGGCCGCGCACCAGGCCGCGCTCGCCGGCGGCACGCGCAGCGCCGACGTGCTCGACGCCGTGCGGTCGGTGAGCGCCGACGTGCCGACGCTCGTCATGGGCTACTGGAACCCCGTCCACCGCTACGGCTTCGCCCGCTGGGCCGCCGACCTGGCCGCCGCGGGCGGCGTCGGCGCCATCACGCCCGACCTCATCCCCGAGGAGGCGCCGGAGTGGCTGGCGGCCACCGCGGAGCACGACCTCGCGCCGGTCTTCCTCGTCGCGCCGAGCAGCACCGACGCCCGCATCGCGGTGGTCGGCAGGGCCAACCGCGGCTTCGTCTACGCCGCCGCCGTCATGGGCGTCACCGGCGCCCGGTCCGAGGTCGGCACGCGGGCCGAGGAGCTCGTCGCGCGGGTGCGGGCGCAGACCGACCTGCCCGTCGGCGTCGGCATCGGCGTCTCGACCGGCGCCCAGGCCGCGCAGGTCGGCCGGTTCGCCGACGCGGTCATCGTCGGCTCGGCCCTCGTCGCCGCCCTGCGCGACGGCGGCCCGGACGCCGTGCGCCGCCTCACCGCCGAGCTGGCCGAGGGCTGCCGCTCCCGCTGACGGCGGGCAGGGCCGGGCCGCGCCGCCGGCCCGCTCAGCGGGTGAACGCCGCGCCGGCCGGCCGGTCGAGCGCGACGTCGGCGATGACCTCGTTGAGCGCGCGCACCCGGCCGTCGTGCGGGCCGACCGCGCCGGTCACGGCGCGGTGCGCCTCGTCGAGGTCGACGTCGCCGTGGCGCACCAGCTCCTCGACGTCGGCCCAGTCCTGCCGGCGGTCGCGCAGCGCCGCCAGCACGAGCAGGTCGGTGGCGCCGACGAGCGGCACCGGCACCCCGCCGAGCGCCACCGGCGCCGCCCGGTCGACCGCGCGCACGTGGCCGGTGCCCTCGCCGAGCACCAGCTCGACCGGGGTCGGCGGCCCCGCCGGGTGCGGCCACGCGAGGGGGAGCCGACCGGTGCGACGCGCCGCCTCCGCGTCGTCCGGCGCGCACGCGACCTCGCCGGGCAGCAGCGCGAGCAGCTCCTGCGGGTGCGCCGGGTCGGCGACGACCAGCACCTCGACGGCGCGGGGGAGACGCACCTCGCCGACGTGGTGCACGAGCGCGAGGGCGCCGCCGAGCGCGTGCGGCACGCCGGCGGCCGCGAGCAGGCGGTGCACCAGCAGCGCCCGCTCGCGCACGGCAGCGGGGTGCGGGAGCGGGGTCGTGCGGGCCACGTCTGCACGCTAGGGCAGGCGGTCCGGCCGCCCGGCCGCCGTACCCTCGCAGCGTGACCCTGGCCTACCTCCCCAGCCCGTCGACCGGCGTGTGGGAGGTCGGCCCCTTCCCGGTCCGGGCGTACGCGCTCGCGATCATCGTCGGCGTCGTGGCCGCGGTCGTCATCGGCGACCGGCGCTGGGTGGCGCGCGGCGGCCAGCCCGGCACGGTCGCGGACGTCGCGACGTACGCCGTGCCCGCGGGCATCGTCGGCGCCCGCGTCTACCACGTGGTCACGAGCCCCGGCCCGTACCTCGACGACCCGATCAGCGCGCTGTACGTCTGGGAGGGCGGGCTCGGCATCTGGGGCGGCATCGCCGGCGGCGCCCTCGGCGCCTGGCTGGTCTGCCGCAGGCGGGGCATGCGGTTCGCCGCCTTCGCCGACGCGCTCGCGCCCGGGCTGGCGGTCGCGCAGGCGGTCGGCCGGCTCGGCAACTGGTTCAACCAGGAGCTGTTCGGCCGGCCGACGACGCTGCCGTGGGGCCTGGAGGTCGACGCGGACAACCCCGACGCCGTGACGGGCGCCGAGGCCTACCACCCGACGTTCCTCTACGAGCTGCTGTGGAACCTCGGCGTCGCGGCCCTCGTCGTGTGGGCCGACCGCCGGTGGCGGCTCGGCCGCGGCCGGGCCTTCGCGCTGTACGTCGCGGCGTACTGCGCCGGCCGGGTCTGGATCGAGGCGCTGCGCGTCGACGACGCCGAGCGCTTCTTCGGCGTGCGGCTCAACGTCTTCGTCTCGGTCGTCGTCGCCGTGCTGGCCGTCGCCTGGCTGGTCACCCGCCGCGGCCCCCGCGAGACCGACGTGCAGCCCGTCCCCGACGGCGCCGAGGACCCCTCCGCCGCCGACACCACGGGTGCGGCGCCCGGTGCCGCGCGGGCCGACGCCCCCGCGCCGGTCCCGCACGCCGAGGCGCGGGCCGACGACGTCCCGCCCCCCTCCCGCCCCGGCCCCGACCCCGCCGGCTGACCGGCCGGACCGCACCGGCGGTGCGGCAGGAGCGGCAGGAGCGGCAGGGTCAGACGGCGTACGCCCGGCGCGGCTCGGGCGCGAGCACGACCGGCGAGGCGGCCGGGCGCAGGCGGAGCTCGACGGTCGTCCAGCCGTCCTGGCTGCGCAGGGCCACCGAGCCGCCGTGCACCTCGATGAGCCGGCGCACGACGTAGAGGCCCATGCCGAGGCCCTCGCGGGCCCGGGTGGCGGAGGTGTCGGCCTGCGTGAAGGGCTCGAACAGCCGGCGGGCGACGTCCTCGGACAGCGGCGCGCCCTCGTTGCTCACCGACAGCCAGACGCCGTCGGCGTCGGTGCCGCCCGCGACGACGGGGATCGCGCCGGGCGCGCCGTGCTGCTGGGCGTTGTCGACGAGGTTGGCGAGCACCTGGTGCAGCGCCGCGCGGTCGATGCGCGCGAGGGTGCCGGGGCTCACCGCGACGGTGACCGCCGGGCACTCGGGGCGCGCGGCGCCGGCGAGCATGACGACCTCGGCGGCCACGGCGTCGACCTCGGCGGCGGCGCGCGGGTCGGCGGCGGTCGCCTGCGCGGCGGTGAGCATGTTCTCCAGCAGGCGCGACAGGCGCTCCTCCTGCTCGAGCACCGCCTCGAGCAGCCGGGCGCGGCCGGCGGCGTCGAGCCGCTCGCCGCGCTTGAGCAGGGTGAGGGCGGCGCCGCGGATGCCGGTGAGCGGCGTGCGGAACTCGTGGCTCACGGTGCCGATGAGGTCGGTGCGGATGCGGTCGGTCTGCTCGAGCTGCGCGCGGACGCTGCCCTGGCCGCTGAACAGCGCGGCCTGCAGGGCGTCCTTCTCGCGCTGCGCCTTCTCGTTGGCGTGCCAGAACACGACGAGCACGATCGACTCGGCGACGACGAAGGCGGCGTGCACGAGGGCCGTGCGCCACGAGCCGACGTCGGTGACCAGGCCGTGCTGCACCAGCACGAACCCGACCGCCAGGACGTACGGCGACCAGTCCTCGTACAGCGCGACGACCGCGACGGCGACGAAGTAGTGGAAGTGCATCTCGGTGAGGCCGTCGTACAGGTGCACGAGCACCGAGGAGCAGATGAGCAGGCCGGCGGTCGCGGCGCACGAGCGGGTGCGGCGCGGGCCCGGGGCGACGGCGATCGCGAGGAAGCCGGCGATCATCGCCATGTCGGTGAGCACGTGCAGCGGCTCGTAGCCGCGGGCCAGCCCCAGCACCGAGAGCACGGGCACGTGCAGCGCCAGGAGCACACAGACGAAGCGGTGCCGCCAGGCGAAGTCCGACGGCGCCAGCTCGCGGCCGCGGGGCAGCCACGCCGCGCGGGGGCTCGAGGACGACATGCGCTCAGGCTCGGCCATCCGGCCCTGGCGCACCATGACCCGTTCGGGCCATCCCTGCCCGATGCGCCCGGCTCGTCCGGGTCGGGTCGCGCACGTCACACGAACGGGTCAGCGGGGGCGTCCCCGGCGCCCGCTGTGTAACCTGTCGGCAACCTGCCACGGCGGGTCGGCAGGGCCAGCGACGTCCCTCCTCGAGCACCGCACGACACCTCGGACACGACGTCGGAAGGCCGCACCCGTGCACGACCTCCCCCCTGCCCAGGGCCTGTACGACCCCGCCAACGAGCACGACGCCTGCGGTGTCGCCTTCGTCGTCGACGTCGCCGGCCGGGCCTCGCACGACATCGTCGTCAAGGGCATCACCGCGCTCGAGAACCTCGAGCACCGCGGCGCCGCCGGCAGCGAGCCCAACTCCGGCGACGGCGCGGGCATCCTCGTGCAGGTCCCGGACGCCTTCTACCGCGCGGTCGCGCCCGCGGCGCTGCCCGAGGCCGGCCGCTACGCCGTCGGCACGGCCTTCCTGCCGACCGAGCCGCGCGCCGCCGCCGACGCGCAGCTGGCCTTCGACCGGCTCGCCGCCGAGGAGGGGCTGCGCGTCGTCGGCTGGCGCGAGCTGCCCGTCGACCCGACCGGCGCGGGCGTCGGCACCACCGCGCTCGGCACCATGCCGGTCTTCAAGCAGGTGTTCCTGGCCTGGTCGCCCGAGCTCGAGGACCACTCGTCGTACGCGCTGGAGCGCCGCGCCTTCGTCGTGCGCAAGCGCGCCGAGCACGAGCTGCACGTCTACTTCCCGTCGCTGTCGACCCGCACGGTCGTCTACAAGGGGATGCTCA
>CANKBT010000112.1 GCA_947479995.1 Frankiaceae bacterium
GGGCCTGCTGCCCCGCTGCTCCGGGCCGCCCCCCGGGCGGCGCGAGCACGCGGCGCAGGTGCGCGGGCGGCACCTGGCCGTCGAGCGCCTGCAGCAGCAGCGGCGCCATCGTGCCCGCCGGCTCGACGTCGACGGCCCGCTGGAGCGCCAGCGCGGCCAGGGCGCCGTCGCCCTGCGCGTAGGCGCCCGTGCCGAGCACGACGAGCGGCGGGCCGGCCCAGCGCGCCGGCGCCGCGGCCACGAGGCGCTCGCCGAGGGCCCGCACCGCCGCCGGGTCGTCGCCCACGCGGACCAGCACCGCGTCGCGCACGCCGACGAGGGCGAGGGCGACCACGCAGCGGGCCACCGCCGCGTCGTCGAGGGCGTGCGGGGCGCGCAGGGCGCCGGCCAGCAGCTCGAGGGCTCCGCCGACGGCGCGCGGCCGGTCGGCCTCCAGGTCGGCGAGCAGGTCGTCCGAGGCGCCCTGCAGCACCGCGTCGGGCAGCGGGTCGGCAGCCCGGGTGAGGTCGGCCAGCGCCGCGCGGCTCGGGCGCAGCACCCCGCCGCGCAGCACCCGCTCGGCGGCGACGAGCCCGAGCAGGCCCTCGCCGGGTGGCGGCAGCGGCGTGCCCGACGGCGGGCAGCAGGGACGCGCGCAGGTGTAGGACGACCAGCGGCCGCCGCGCACCAGCAGCGCCTCGACCACCGGCAGCCCGGCCGCGGCGACGGCCGCGAGCAGGGCGTCGGCGAGCGCCCGCTGGTCGTCGTCGCCCTCGGTGACGACGACGAAGGACGCCCGGGTCGCGCGCTCGTGGCGCAGCCGGTCGCCGAGCTCGGCCGCGAGCCGCGGCCCGTCCGCGAGGTCGCACCGGAGCACCAGGCCGACGCGCCCGCGCGGCTCGTGCTGGCACAGCAGCACGAGGCTCTCCTCGGGCACGAAGCCGAGCAGCTCGGGGACGAGCGCGGCCAGCTGGCCGGGCGAGGTGACGCGGGCGGCGGGTGCGGTCATGCCCCGACGGTGCGCCCGCGGCGGCCGCACGGGCCCGGGCCTGTGGACACCTGCGCCTAGCCTCACAGCTGTGGCCGGGGTCGAGGTGGTGCGCGGCGAGGACTGGTACGGCGAGGACCTCACCGGCCGCGCGTTCGAGGCCTGCGCGTTCGTCGAGGTCGACCTCACCGAGGCCACCGGCCGGGGTGCGGTCTTCGACCGCTGCACCTTCAGCGGGGTGCGCTTCAACGCGTCGGTGCACGAGTCGGCCGCCTTCACCGGCTGCACCTTCACGCGCTGCGACCTGTTCGACGCGGTGTTCCGCGACTGCAAGCTCGTCGGCTCGACCTTCGCCGACTGCACCCTGCGCCCGCTCACGGTCGAGGGCGGCGACTGGTCGCTCACCTCGCTGGTGCGCGCCGACCTGCGCCGGAGCCGGCTGACCGGCGTGCGCCTGCGCGAGGCCGACCTGCGCGGCGCGCGGCTCGGCGGGGCCGTGCTGCGCGACGTCGACCTGTCGGCGGCGCAGCTCGAGCGCGCCGACCTCACGGCCGCCGACCTGCGCGGCAGCGACCTCACCGGCCTCGACCCGCAGCAGGTGGCGCTGGCGGGTGCGCGCGTCGACGTCGCGCAGTGCGTGCAGCTCGCCGCGGCCCTCGGCCTGCGCGTCGGCTAGCGCACGAGCGCCGCGAACAGCCGGTCGAGCTCGGCGACCGGGTCGGCCGTGAAGCCGCTGTGCGCGGCGCCCGTCTGCAGCACCGTGCTGCGCGGCGAGGTGAGCCAGCGGAAGCGCTGCCCCAGCCCGCTGCCGCCCGCGGGGCCCTCGCCCGCGCACACCCGCTCGACGCCCGCGAGCAGCTCCTGCAGGGAGGCGACGTCGGCGTCGGGGTGCAGCGCGCGCAGGCGGTCGGCGTCGACGTGCACCCGCGCCTGCAGCACGTCGGCGTCCTGGCAGTAGAGCAGCACGCCGACGTTCGCGAACTCGCCGCGCTCGACGCGCGGGACGGCGCGCAGCACGGCGTACTGGAACACCAGGCGGGTCACGGCTGCCACGCCTGCCGGGCCGCGACGCGCGCGGCGAGCCAGCGCACGTACGCCGCGCGCACGTCGTCGGGCGCGTCGAAGCCGGGCTCGTCCTCGAGCCACGCGTCGGGCACGAGGGCGACGACCTCCTCGAGCAGGGCCGTCGTCACGCGCGGCCCGAGGTCGACCGGCGCCGTCGCCGCCGCGCGCAGCACGTGGTCGGACGCGTCGTACGGGCGGGCGACCGAGCCGTCCGCGCGCGCCCACGCGTGGTGGAACACCAGCGTGGCGCCGTGGTCGATGAGCTGCAGCGCGCGGTGCCACACGAGCAGGTTGGGGTTGCGCCACGAGCGGTCGACGTTGCCGACGAGCGCGTCGAACCACAGCACCCGCGAGGCCAGCTCGGCGTCGACCGCGTGCACCACCGGGTCGAAGCCGAGCGCCCCGGGCAGGAAGTCCATCGCCAGGTTGAGCCCGGCGCTCGCGCGCAGGAGGTCCTGCACCTCCTCGTCCGGCTCCGAGAGCCCGAGCAGCGGGTCGACCTCGACGAGCACCAGCTCCGGCACCGGCAGGTCGAGCCGCCGCGCGAGCTCGCCGCTGACGACCTCCGCGACGAGCACCTTGCGGCCCTGGCCGGCACCGCGGAACTTCACGACGTAGGTGCCGAGGTCGTCGGCCTCCATGAGGCCGGGCAGCGAGCCGCCCTCGCGCAGCGGCGTGACGTAGCGCGTGGCGGTGACGGACCGGAGCACGGTGCGACCCTAGGGCGCGAAGGCGGCGTGCTCGTCGGCCGCCCACGGCCCGTCGAGGTAGCGCCACAGGCCCAGGCCGACGGCCCGCACGTCGTACGGCGCGAAGCCCGCCTCGAGCCGCTCCGCGAGCGCCCGCGCCCGGGCCGGCTCGACCTTGTTCTGCACCGTGACGTGCGCGCGCAGGCCCTGCCGGTCCTGCGGCACGAGCACGTCCTGCCAGCGGCCGGCCAGCTCGCGGTGCACGGCGTCGAGCTCCGGGGCGCGCAGCGCGTAGGCGACGCCCCGGCCGAGCCGCTGCACGCCGCTGACGCGCACGTCGAACGCCGGCCGGTCCGCGACCTCCCGCACGTCGGCGCGCACGCGCGCGTCGTCGGGGAGCACGTGGAACAGCGTCACGTGCGCGGCGACCTGCGTGCGCCCGGCCGGGAAGTGCTCGCGGCGCAGCGCGTCGAAGCGCGCGGTCGCCGCCTCGTCGAGCAGCAGCGTGAGGACGAGCGTCACGCGCGGGGCAGCAGCCGGTCGCTGATGATGCGCCGCTGGATCTCGCTCGTGCCCTCGAAGATGGTGGTCAGCCGCGCGTCGCGCCAGTAGCGCTCGACGCGCCGCTCGGTGGTGTAGCCGTTGCCGCCGTGCAGCTGCATCGCCTGCCCCGTGACGCGCACCGCCATCTCGGTCGCCTGCAGCTTGACCATCGCCGACTCGCGCTCGCACGGCACGCCCTCGTCGAGCAGGTGGGCGACCTGCTGCCAGTACGCGCGCGCCTGGTCGACGTCGGCCGCCATGTCGGCGAGCGCGAACCGCAGCGCCTGGAAGTCCGACAGCGGGTGGCCGAACTGCTCGCGCTCCTGCAGGTAGGCCGTGCTGTCCTCGACCGCCGCGCGCGCGACGCCGACCGCCCGGGCGGCGGTGTGCACGCGCGCGATGTTGAGCCCGCGCTGCACGGCGGCGAAGCCGCCCGAGTCGGCGCCGGCGCCGGCGTCGCCGTAGAGGCCGGCGAGCCGGTCGCTGTCGGGCACGCGCACGCCGTCGAGCTCGAGGTCCCACGTGAGGAAGCCGTGGTAGCCGATCTTGTCGATCGGCGTGCCGGTCATGCCGTCGGGGAAGGTGCCGCGCTCCTTCACGACGAGGAACGGCTCCAGCCCGGCGCTGCGCGGCTCGCCCTCCTCGGGCTCGCGCACCCGCGCGAGCACCTCGACGAAGTCGGCCGCGAGCGCGTTGCCGGCCCAGCGCTTGTGCCCGGTGAGCACCCAGTCGTCGCCGTCGCGCACGGCCCGCGTCTGCACGCCCGCGAGGTCGCTGCCGGCGGTCGGCTCGGACAGCGCGATGGCGCCGATCCAGTCGCCCTGCGCGCTCCTCCTCAGCAGCTCGGCCTTGCGCGCCGGGTCGTGCACCTGCGTGCCCAGGCCCTGCCCGCGCGCGAGGATCGACGCCACCGACAGCCACGCCCGCGCCAGCTCCTCGGAGACGAGGCAGTACTCGAAGACGCCGAGCCCGAGGCCGCCGCTCGCCGCCGGCACGGTGAGCCCGAACCAGCCGGCCGCGGCCATCTGCTCGACGACCTCGCGCGGCATCTCGCCCTTCTGCGGGTCGAGCTCGTCGGCCACCGGCAGCACGACGTCGTGGGCGAACGCGCGGGCCTCCTGCTGCAGCGCGGCCCGGGCGTCGGTGCGCCACGGGCTGGCCAGGTCGGGGGCGGCGGGGGGCCGGAAGGTCATGACGGACACTCTGGCAGGTGAGCGCGGACGTGCACCTCGAGGGCTTCCACGCGGTCAAGCACGCCCTGCGCTTCGCCCCCGCGCTGGTGCGCGAGGTCGCGGTCGCCGACCCCGCGGCCGCCCTCGCGCTCGCCGCCGACCTCGCCCCCGACGTCGGCCCGTGGCTCGCGGACGCCGTCGTCCGGCCCGTCGCGCACCACACCGGCGTGGAGGCCGTGGCGCGCCGGCCGGCACCGGACGCGTGCGTGCTGCGCGCACGCACGTCGCCGCTCGTCGTGCTCGACGCGCCGCGCTCCGGCGGCAACGCCGGGGCGGTCGTGCGCGTCGCCGCGGCGGCCGGCGCCAGCGGCGTGGCGCTCAGCGGCGGCACGCTCGACCCCTGGGGCGCCGACGTGCTGCGCGGCAGCGCCGGCCTGCACTACGCCCTGCCGGTGCTCGGCGGCGTCGGCCCGACCGACGTGCGCGGCCCGGTGGTGGTGCTCGACGCCGGCGGGGAGGACGTGCCGCTGCCGGCCGGTGCCGTCCTGGTCGTGGGGTCCGAGCGGCACGGGCTGTCACCGGCCTGGCGCGACCGGGCCGACGCCGTGCTGTCGCTGCCGATGCGCGAGGGCGTCAGCAGCCTCAACCTGGCGACCGCGGTCGCCGCCGCGCTCTACCGGTCGTCGGGGCGGCCGCCGAGCAGCAGGTCGAGCGCCGCACCGGTGCGCCCGGTGTCGAGCATCTCCGACATCGGCGGCAGCGCGACGTGACGCGGGCGCTCCGGCTCCGGTGCCGGCCCGGCCAGCGCCGCGTCCACGAGCGCCTGCGCGGCGGCGGGGTCGAGCTCGCCGCGGGCGGTGCCGTCGACCAGCCGGCGGGTCGCGCACGGCCACGCCTCGCGGCAGGTCGGGCAGCGGTCGGTCGCGTCGGGGGCGTGCAGGCGGTCGACGCCCGTGCGCGTGGTGGCCAGGCGCTCCCGCGCGACGTGCACGCTGCGCAGGACCTCGCCGACGAGGCCGTCGAAGACAGGGGTGCTCACGCCCGCCAGGGTAGGAGAGGCGCGTGCGGCTCCTGGCGGCGGTGACGGCCGCCCTGCTCCTGCTCGGCGGCTCCACCCCCTCCCCCGACGCGCCGCGACCGGTGCCGCTCGCGCACGACGACAGCGGCGGCCCCGGGCCGGTCGTCGTGCTGCTGCACGGGCACCCGCAGACGCGCGCCTCCTGGCAGGGCGTCGTGCCGCTGCTGTCGCCGCGCCTGCGCGTGCTCGCCGTCGACGTGCGCGGGCAGGGCGGCTCGCCCTCGCCGGACGGCCCGTACGACGCGGAGACCCGGGCGCGCGACGTCGCCGCGCTGCTGCGCGGGCTCGCGGTCCGCGACGCGGTGGTGGTCGGCGCCGACCTCGGCGGGCACGTCGCGGTGGCCCTGGCCGCGGCCGAGCCCGCCCTCGTCGCCCGGCTCGCCGTCGTCGAGGCGGTGCTGCCCGGCACCGCCGCCGCCGCGGGGCCGCTGTCGTCGCCGCACGTGGCGCGGCACGCCGCCGTCGCGGGCGACTGGTCGCGCGTGCAGGGCCGCGAGCGCGCGCACGTCGACGCCTTCGTGTGCGGCGGCCGGGCGCCCTGCCCGCACCCGCCGGCGCTGCTCGCCGGCGCGGCCGACGCGCTGGCGGTCGGGGCCTTCGCGCCGTACCCGGAGCTGCTCGACCCGCCGCCGCTGCCGCGGCTGCGGCAGCCGGTGCTGGCCGTCGGCGGCGCGGACGGCCTCGGCGCGCTGCCGGCCGCGAGCCTCCGCGAGGTGGCCGCCGACGTGCGCGGCGCGGTGCTGCCCGGCGTCGGGCACTGGGCCGCCGAGGAGGCCCCGGCGGCGCTCGCGGCGGTGCTCCTGCCGTTCGCCCTCGGCGGCTGAGCGCTACGCGGACAGGGCGTCGATCGCCCGCCAGACGCGCTTCTCCGACACCGGCCCCCGGGTGCGCACGCTCTGCGCGAACAGGCTGAGCCGCAGCTCCTCCAGCGTCCAGCGCAGCTCGTCCTTGCCGGGCGACGCCGGCAGCCGGCGCCACTCCTGCTCCACCTCGCGCAGGCGCTCGACGGCGTGGCGGTCGCGCAGCGGGTCGGCCGGCAGCCGGTCGAGCCGCACGGCGAGGCCGCGCAGCCAGCGCTGCAGGTCGGGCAGCCGGGCCACCCCGACGGCGGTGACGAAGCCGGGGCGCACGAGGGCGTCGAGCTGCGCGCGGGCGTCGGCCACCGACTCGGCGAGCGCGGGGCGCTGCTCGGCGTCGAGGCGCGCGCGCACGGCGTCGGCGGCGGTGAGCACGTCGAGCACCGTCGTGACGACCTCGAGCACCGTCGCGGGGAGCCCGGCGCGCACGGTCGCGAGCGCCGCGGCGAAGGCCGCCGCGTCGCGGACGTCACCGGTCGCGAGCGCGTCGACGGACGCCTTGAGGCAGTCGTCGAGCAGCGCGTCGACCGAGCCGTGCGGGCTGCGCGACAGCGCCAGCTTCTGCGGCACGGTGAGGCGGTCCGAGACGGCGCGCAGCGGCGACGGCGTGCCGAGCAGCAGCAGCCGCCGCACGCCGGCCGGGTGCGCGGCCGCCTGCAGCGCACGGCTCTGCAGCACGCGCAGGGCGACCGAGCGCCCCTCGTCGACGAGCGCGGGGTAGCCGACGACGTCGCCGGAGCGCACCTCGGCGGCGAGCGTGCCGACGTCCCACGTCGTGAGGCCGGTGCGCTCGAGCCCGGCGGCGGCGGTCGAGACGGCCTCCTGCACGCGCGGCGCGAGGCGGCGCCGCAGCTGCTCGAGGTCCTTGCCCTCGCCGAGCGTGCGCGTGCCCGAGAAGACGCGGAAGGTCAGGCGCAGGTGGTCGGGCACCCGCGACCAGTCGACGTCCTCGGGCCGCACGTCGACGCCGCGCAGGCGGTGCGCCTCGTCGGCGAAGGCGCGGGTCAGCGAGCCCTGCCGCGGCTCCAGCCGGGCGAGCACCTCCCGCGCGAGGTCGGGCGCCGGCACGAGCCGCACGCGCAGCGGCTTCGGCAGCGCCTTGACCATCGCCGTGACGAGCTCCTGGCGCAGCCCCGGCACCTGCCAGTCGAAGCCCTCGCTCGACAGCCGGTTGAGCACGGGCAGCGGCACGTGCACGGTGACGCCGTCGTCGGCGGCGCCCGGCGCGTACTGGTAGGTGAGCGACAGCCGCAGGTCGCCCTGCACCCACGTGTCGGGGTAGTCCCCGGGGTCGATGCCCGCGGCGGCGTCCTGCAGCAGGTCGGCCATCGTCATGCGCAGCAGGTCCGGCTGCGCGTGGCGGGCGCGCTTCCACCACGCGTCGAAGTGGCGGCCCGAGACGACGTCGGCCGGCACGCGCGCGTCGTAGAAGTCGTGCACGGCGTCCTCGCCGACGACCAGGTCGCGGCGGCGCGCGCGGTGCTCGAGCTCGCCGACGTCGTCGACGAGGCGGCGGTTGTCGTCGAGGAACGCGTGGTGCGCGTCCCACTCCCCCTGCACCAGCGCGTGCCGCAGGAACAGGTCGCGGGAGGTGACCGGGTCGATGCGCCCGAAGTCGACGCGGCGGCCGACGACCAGCGGCAGGCCGTACAGCGTCACGCGCTCGCTGGCCTCGACGCCGGCCCGCCGTCGCGACCAGCGCGGCTCGCTGTAGCCGCGCACCACGAGGTGGTCGGCCAGGCGCTCCACCCACTCGGGCTGCACCTTGGCGAGCACCCGGCCCCAGAGGCGGTTGGTCTCGACCAGCTCGCCGGCCACGACCCAGCGCGGCGTCTTCTTCGCCAGCGCCGAGCCGGGCACGACGGCGAAGCGCGCGCCGCGCGCGCCGAGGTACTCGCGGGCGTCCGGGTCGCGCAGGCCGACGTGCGACAGCAGCCCGGCGAGCACCGCCTGGTGCACCGCGTCGTCGCCCGCGCGCCCGGTGCCCGGCACCAGGCCGAGGCGGCGGCACGAGCGCTGCAGCTGGTGGTGCAGGTCCTGCCACTCCCGGATGCGCAGGTGGTTGAGGAACTCCGCCTTGCACAGCCGCCGGAAGGCGCTGCTGCCCATCGCGCGCTGCTGCTCGCGCACGTGGTCCCACAGGTTGAGCAGCGACAGGAAGTCCGACGTCTCGTCGGCGAAGCGGCGGTGCAGGTCGTCGGCCTGCTGCCGCTTCTCCAGCGGCCGCTCGCGGACGTCCTGCACGGTGAGCCCGGCCGTGAGCACGAGCACCTCGCGCAGGCAGCCCAGCCGGTCGGCCTCGACGAGCATGCGCGCCAGCCGCGGGTCGACGGGCAGCTGCGCGAGCTGCCGCCCGGTGGGCGTGAGCCGGCCGTCCTGCACCGCGCCCAGCTCGGTGAGCAGCTGCACGCCGTCGCGCACGCTGCGCGGCTCCGGCCGCTCGACGAACGGGAA
>CANKBT010000113.1 GCA_947479995.1 Frankiaceae bacterium
AGCGCCCGGCGCCGGCCCCGTGCACGCCGCGCGGGCGCTCGCCGAGCAGGGCGCGCAGGGCCCGCTCACCACGGTGCTCGCGCTGGGCTCGGCGCCCGCGGCCGTCGCCCGCCCGGCGGTCGCCGCCGACCCGCTGGCGGCCCGCGACTAGTCCTCGGCGCGCCGCGGGTCGATGACCTCGGGCTCGACGTGCAGCAGCCGCGCGACCTGGTCGACGACCACGTCGTGCACGAGCTCGGCGAGGTCGCCGGCGTCGCCGGCCCGGGCCTCGAGCGGCCGGCGGTAGACCACGACGCGGGGCGCGTGCTCGTCGGTCGCCGGCAGCAGCCGCCCGAGCGGCACCGCGCCCCCGGACGTCTCGTCGACGACGACGCCGGGGTCGTACGCCTCGGCGGCCGGGTCGAGCGGCACGGGCGGGACGTCCTCGACGGCGAACTCGACGTCGCGCAGCTGCTCGGCCCACCGCCCCTCGAGCTCCTGCACGGCGTCGAGCACGAGGTCGTCGAAGCGCTCGCCGCGGGTGCGGGCGAGCGGCACGACGGCGCTCACCGCGCCGACGGTGACGACCGCCGGCACGAGCGGCCCGCGCAGCCCCCGGCCGCGGCGGTCGCGGGCGCGGCGGCGGGAGGTCACGCGGCCAGGCTAGGACGGCGCGGCGGCGCGGCGGGGCGCACCGCCGGGCGACACGGACGGGCCTGCTCGCCGCCCGGACCGGCAGGCACTACCGTCGCCCCTCGTGAGCCCCCTCCGGCGCTGCTCGCGCACCGCGTGCACCGCGCCCGCCGTCGCGACGCTCACCTACGTCTACGCCGACTCGACGGCCGTCGTCGGCCCGCTCGCGACCCAGGCCGAGCCGCACTGCTACGACCTGTGCGACGACCACGCCGTCCGCCTCACCGTGCCCCGCGGCTGGGAGGTCGTGCGCCACGAGGAGGAGCCCGGGCTCGTGCGCCCGCGCAGCGCCGACGACCTCGAGGCGCTGGCCGACGCCGTGCGGGAGGCCGCGCGCCCGTCCGGCGCGCCGCCGGCGGCGGCCCCGCCGGGCACCGGGCGCCGGGGGCACCTGCGCGCCGTCCCGTCGGCCACCTAGCCCGCCCGGGCCCGCCGGACTAGTCCGTACGGGTCAGGGTCAAGGGATCCGGCGGCAGGGACGAAGGACAGGGCGTCCGCACCTCCCGCCCGAGCCCCGGAGCCGAACCCGTGTCCCTGGTCACCACTCCCGCCCGCGCCCTCGCCGTCTGCAGCGTCTGCGCCGGCACCCGCGTCACCGCCATCACCATGACGCTCACCGACGGCTCGGTCGTCGACTTCGCGTCCTGCCACACCTGCGAGCACAAGTCGTGGACGCAGGGCGGCGCCCCCCTCGACATCAGCACCGTGCTGCGCAAGGCCACCAAGACCAAGGTCGCCCGGTAGCCGCTCGCTAGGGTCGGCCCGTGGCTGACCTCTCGAGCATCGTCAAGGCGTACGACGTCCGCGGGCTGGTGCCCTCCCAGCTCGACGCCGGCAAGGCGCGGGCCCTCGGCGCGGCCTTCGCCCGCTTCACCGGCGCCGAGCGCGTCGTCGTCGCCCGCGACATGCGCGAGAGCGGCGTCGAGCTCGGCGCCGCCTTCGCCGACGGCGTGACGAGCCAGGGCGCCGACGTCGTCGACGCCGGGCTCGGCTCGACCGACCTGCTCTACTACGCCGCCGGCACGCTGGGCGTGCCCGGCGCGATGTTCACCGCCAGCCACAACCCGGCGGAGTACAACGGCATCAAGCTGTGCCTCGCCGGTGCCGCGCCCATCGGCCAGGACACCGGGCTGGCCGACATCCGCCGCGAGGCCGAGCGCTTCCTCGACGAGGGCGTCCCGGCAGGCGCGCGCACCGGCACGGTGTCGCAGACCGAGCTGCTGCAGGGCTACGCCGACCACCTCAAGGGCCTCGTGCCCGGGCTCGACGGCATCCGGCCGCTCACCGTGGTCGTCGACGCCGGCAACGGCATGGGCGGCCTCACGGTGCCCGTCGTCTTCGACGGCCTGCCGCTCACCACCACGCCGCTGTACTTCGAGCTCGACGGCAGCTTCCCGAACCACGAGGCCAACCCGATCGACCCGGCGAACCTCGTCGACCTGCAGGCCGCCGTGCGCGCGCAGGGCGCCGACCTCGGCCTGGCCTTCGACGGCGACGCCGACCGCTGCTTCGTCGTCGACGAGCGCGGCGAGGTCGTCAGCCCGTCGGTGCTCACCGCGCTCATCGCCGCCCGCGAGCTCGAGCGCGAGCCCGGCTCCACGGTGATCCACAACCTCATCACCTCGCGCGCCGTGCCCGAGGTCGTCGCCGAGCGCGGCGGCACCGCCGTGCGCACCCGCGTCGGCCACAGCTTCATCAAGGCCGAGATGGCCCGCACCGGGGCCGTCTTCGGCGGCGAGCACAGCGGCCACTTCTACTTCCGCGAGTTCTGGAACGCCGACTCCGGCATGCTCGCCGCGCTGCACGCGCTGGCCGCCCTCGGCACCCAGGACGGCCCGCTGTCGGCGCTGCTGTCCTCCTACGACCGCTACGCCGCCAGCGGCGAGGTCAACTCCACCGTCGACGACCAGGCCGGCCGGGTCGCCGCGATCAAGGAGCGCTTCGCCAGCGCGCCGCAGGACGAGCTCGACGGCCTCACCGTCGACCTCGGCGAGGGCACCTGGTTCAACGTGCGGGCCAGCAACACCGAGCCGCTGCTGCGCCTCAACGTCGAGTCGCCGACCGCCGAGCGCACCGCCGAGGTCACCGCCGAGGTGCTCGCCGTCGTCCGCGGCTGACCGGCCGGGCGCTCGCTAGGGTGCCGGGCATGAAGGTCGACGCGTCCCTGCTCGAGATCCTCGCCTGCCCGGTCGACAAGGCGCCGCTGCGCGCCGACGAGGCGGCGCTCGACGGCGCCGGCGCGCTCGTCTGCACGTCGTGCGGGCTGCAGTACCCCGTGCGCGACGACATCCCGGTGCTGCTCGTCGACGAGGCGGTGGCGCCCCGGTGACGCAGCCCCCCGGCGGACCGGTCGACCTCGACGACGAGGCGGCCCTCGCCGCCGGCGACCCCGGGCAGATGCTGCCGGCGGTCGCGTCGTCGGCCGCGCAGGTCCGGGAGGCCGCGGCGCTGGCCGCCGAGGCCGGGCTCGGGCGGCTCGCCGACGACGGCCGGCCGCGCGCCGTCGTCGTCTGCGGCATGGGCGGCTCCGGCATCGCGGGCGACGTGCTGGCCGCCGTCGCCGGCCCCGGCTGCCCCGTGCCGGTGCTCACCCACCGCGGCTACGGCCTGCCGGCCTGGGTCGGCGCCGCCGACCTGGTCGTCGCCGTCTCGTGCTCCGGCCGCACCGAGGAGACCCTGTCGGCGCTGGAGGAGGCCGTGCGCCGCGGCTGCCGCCTGCTCGTCGTCGGCGCCGCCGGCAGCCCCGTCGAGGGCCTCGCCCGCCAGGGCCGCGCGCCCTTCGTGCCGGTGACGCAGGGCCGCCAGCCGCGCGCCAGCGCCTGGGCGCTGTCGACGCCGCTGCTCGTCGCCGCGCACGCCCTCGGCCTCGCCCCGGCCGGCCCGGAGGAGCTCGAGGAGGCCGCCCTCGTGCTCGAGGAGGGCGCCCGCGCCTGCGCGCCGTCGGTCGCCGCGGCCGCCAACCCCGCCAAGCGCCTCGCGGCCGACCTCAGCGGCACGCTGCCCGTGCTGTGGGGCACCTCGCCGCTCGCCGGCACGGCGGCCTACCGCTTCGCCTGCCAGCTCAACGAGAACGCCCAGGTGCCCGCGACCTGGGGGGTGCTGCCCGAGGCCAACCACAACCAGGTCGTCGCCCTCGACGGCGCGTGGGCCGGTGCCGGCGGTGGCGAGGACGACTTCTTCCGCGACCGCGTCGACGACGTCGAGCGGGCGGGGCTGCGGCTCGTGCTGCTGCGCGACGCCGACGAGCACCCGCAGGTCCGCCGCCGCACCGAGGTGTCGGCCGACCTGGCCGCCGAGCGCGGCGTGCCGGTGAGCACGGTGCGCGCCGAGGGCCGGTCGGCGGTCGCCCGGCTGGCGTCGCTCGTGGGCCTCACCGACTGGGCGAGCGCCTACGTCGCGCTGCTCGAGGGCACCGACCCGACGCCCGTCGACGCCATCACCGCGCTCAAGGCGCGCATCGCCTAGCGCGTCAGAAGCGCTTCACGCCCATCCGGTACGTCGCGCGCGACGTCTCGCTGCCGTCGTCCTCGCGCGTGAAGACGACCTCGACGTCGAAGCGCATGCTGCCCCGCTCGGCGAAGACCGCGCGCGCGGCCGCGGCGTCGTCGACGAGCCGCGCGGTGGCCAGCAGCGGACCGGTGGCGATCGCGGTGTAGCCGATCCGGGCGTCCTTGACGAGCGGCGCGGCGCCGGCCTCCACGAGGTCGCCGAACTCGGCGAGCAGCAGGCAGAACGCGGCCGTCTCGCCGAGGCCGAAGATGACCGCGGCGTGCGGCCCGCCGAAGTGCTGGTGCAGCTCGGGGCCGGCGTCGAGGCGCAGGCGCACGTCGCCGGGGACGGCGCGGAGCACCTCCGGCCCGAGCACCTTGACGAACCCGTCGTTGCCCGCGAGGGCCGAGGCGATGACGTCCTGGTCCATGCGCGGACCCTACTGTCCGTCGCGTGGACGACACCGCGGAGCAGGGCCGCCGCCGCACCGACTTCGCGGAGCACGCGATGCCGGTGCTCGGGCTGCTGCGCCGGCGCTTCGCGGCCGAGCGGCCGCTCGCCGGCGTGCGGGTGGCGGCCTGCATGCACGTCACGCCGGAGACGGCGGCGCTGGCGCGCACGCTCGTCGCGGGCGGCGCCGCGCTGCACCTGGCGGCCAGCAACCCGCTGAGCACGCAGGACGACGTGGTGGCGGCCCTGCGCGCCGACGGGGTCGACGTGCACGCCCGCCACGGCGCCGACCCGGCCGAGCGCGCGCGCCACCTCGAGGCGGTGCTCGAGGCCCGCCCGCACCTGCTGCTCGACGACGGGTGCGACCTGGTGCAGGTGCTGCAGCGGCGGCCCGAGCTGGCCGAGGGCGTCCGCGGCGGCTGCGAGGAGACCACGACCGGGGTGCTGCGGCTGCGGCAGATGGCGGCCGACGGCGCGCTCGCGCTCGCCATGGTCGCGGTCAACGACACGGCCACGCAGCTGCTCGTCGCGAACCGGCACGGCACCGGGCAGTCGACCCTCGACGCGGTCGTGCGGGCCACCGGCACGCTGCTGGCCGGCGCGGTGCTGGTGGTCGCGGGCTACGGCTGGTGCGGCCGCGGCATCGCCGAGCGGGCGCGCGGGCTCGGCGCGTCGGTCGTCGTCACCGAGGTCGACCCCGGCCGCGCGCTCGAGGCCGTGCTCGACGGCCACCGCGTGCTGCCCATGGCCGAGGCCGCGGCGCTGGCCGACGTGGTGGTCACCGCCACCGGCAGCCGCGACGTCGTCACGGCCGCGCACCTGCCGGTGCTGCGCGACGGCGTCGTGCTGGCCAACGCCGGCCACTTCGACGTCGAGGTCGACGTGCCGGCGCTCGCCGCCGCGGCCGTCGACGTGCACCTCGGCGTGCGGCCGCACGTCGACGCGTACGTGCTGCCGGGCGAGCGGCGGGTGCTGCTGCTCGCGCAGGGCCGGCTGGCCAACCTGTCGGCGGCCGACGGCCACCCGCCGGCGGTCATGGACGTCAGCTTCGCCGTGCAGGCCCTCGTGCTGCGCCACCTCGCCGCGACCGACCTGCCGCCCGGCGTGCACGACGTGCCGGCCGAGCTCGACGCCGAGGTGGCCCGCACCAAGCTCGCGGCGCTCGGCGTGCGCCTCGACCGGCTCACGGCGGCGCAGTCGGCGTACCTGTCGACCTGGCGGGTCTGACCGCCCGGCCGCCCTGACAGAGCGCTGTCAAGGTCGGGCAGGGCTGACACGGCGCTGGTAGGGTCGGCCGCGATGACCGCGCTCACGATCCACGAGGCCGCGACGACCACCGGGTGGTCGCCGCGCATGCTGCGCTACGTCGAGCAGCTCGGCCTCGTGGAGGCACCGCGGTCGGCGGCGGGCTACCGGCTCTACGGCCCGGCGCAGCTGCAGCGCCTGCGCACCCTGCGGGCGCTGCTCGACGAGCACGGGCTCGAGCTCGGCGACGTGGGGTTCGCCCTGCGGCTGCGCCGCGAGCCCGCCCTCGCCGGGGCCCTCGACGACTGGTTCGACGAGACGCCCGCACCGCCCCGCACGACCGGTTCCCCCGGTGCACCGGTGCCCGACGCCGACTGGCTGGCGTTCGAGCAGGCCAAGCACCAGCAGCTCCTCGACCGATAGGACGCCCATGACCACCGCCCAGACGCAGGACTTCAAGGTCGCCGACCTCTCCCTCGCCGAGTTCGGCCGCAAGGAGATCCGGCTCGCCGAGCACGAGATGCCCGGCCTCATGGCCATGCGCGAGGAGTTCGGCCCGAGCAAGCCGCTCACCGGCGCGCGCATCACCGGCTCGCTGCACATGACGATCCAGACCGCCGTGCTCATCGAGACCCTCGTCGAGCTGGGCGCGCAGGTCCGCTGGGTCAGCTGCAACATCTTCTCGACCCAGGACCACGCCGCGGCGGCCGTGGCGGTCGGCCCGGAGGGCACCGTCGACGACCCGCAGGGCGTGCCCGTCTTCGCCTGGAAGGGCGAGACGCTCGAGGAGTACTGGTGGTGCACCGAGCAGGTCGTGCAGTGGCCCGACGGCGCGGGCCCCAACATGATCCTCGACGACGGCGGCGACGTCACGCTGCTCGTGCACAAGGGCGTGGAGTTCGAGAAGGCCGGCGTCGTGCCGGCGACGGACGACACCCACAGCGACGAGTACAAGGTCGTGCTCGACACCCTGCGCCGCTCGCTGGCCGAGGACCCGCAGCGCTTCACGCGGATCGCCGCCGGCATCAAGGGCGTCACCGAGGAGACGACGACGGGCGTCATGCGCCTGTACGAGTTCGCCAAGGCCGGCACGCTGCTGTTCCCGGCGATCAACGTCAACGACTCGGTCACCAAGAGCAAGTTCGACAACCTGTACGGCTGCCGCCACTCGCTCGTCGACGGCATCTTCCGCGCCACCGACGTCATGCTCGCCGGCAAGACCGCGGTCGTGTGCGGCTACGGCGACGTCGGCAAGGGCTCGGCCGCCTCGCTGCGCAACCAGGGCGCGCGCGTCGTCATCACCGAGATCGACCCGATCTGCGCGCTGCAGGCCGCCATGGAGGGCTACCAGGTCGTGCGCCTGGAGGACGTCGTCGAGACCGCCGACGTCTTCATCACCACCACCGGCAACAAGGACATCATCATGGCCGACGACATGGCCAGGATGAAGCACCAGGCGATCGTCGGGAACATCGGCCACTTCGACAACGAGATCGACGTCGCCGGCCTCACCCGCTACCCGGGCGTCGAGCGGCGCAACGTCAAGCCGCAGGTCGACGAGTGGGTCTTCGAGGACGGCCACTCGATCATCCTGCTGAGCGAGGGACGCCTGCTGAACCTGGGCAACGCGACCGGTCACCCCAGCTTCGTGATGAGCAACTCCTTCACGAACCAGACCATCGCCCAGATCGAGCTGTGGACCAAGAACGACGAGTACGAGACCCAGGTCTACGTGCTGCCCAAGCACCTCGACGAGAAGGTCGCCCGCCTGCACCTCGACGCCCTCGGCGTCCGGCTCACCGAGCTGCGCAAGGACCAGGCGGAGTACATCGGCGTCGACGTCAACGGCCCGTACAAGGCCGACGCGTACCGCTACTAGCCGCACCCGCCACGGGCCGGTCCTCCTCGCGGGGGGCCGGCCCGCGGCGCGTCCGCGCTAGGACGGGCAGGCCTCGTCGACGGGGATGCCGGCGGCCCCGGCGTCGCCCGCGCACTGCACCTGCTCGCTCGGCGCCTCGGAGCGGCCGAGCTGCACGCCGACGAGCACGACGGCGAGCAGCGCCGCGACGACCAGCGCGACGACCGCGAGCCGCCGGCGGCTGCGCGCGGGGCGGGCGGGGTCGGGGCGCCCGCAGCTCGGGCAGGCCGAGGCCGTCGCGCCGACGAGGTGCCCGCACGCGGTGCAGGGGACGTGGGTCACGCGCCCACGCTACGGCGCGGGGCGCGCCAGCAGCTCGCCGTGCAGCACCGCCCACCACGCGTCGGGCGCCTCGGCCCACGCGCGGAAGCCGTCGGCGATCTCCCGCAGGCCCGCCTCGTCGACGTGGCCCTGCCGCACCGCGTGCACCGCCACGTCGGAGCGCAGCGCCCGCTCGGCCCAGGTGCCGCCCCACCACGCGCGGTCCTCGGGCGTCGCGAAGCACCACGCGCCGGCGCTGGGCACGAGGTCGACGAGTCCGGCCCGCTGCGCCCAGCCGACCAGTCGGCGCCCGGCGTCGGGCTCGGCGCCGTGGCCGTGCGCGGTGGCCCGGTACACCTGCAGCCACCGGTCGAGCGCGGGCACGCGCGGCCACCAGGTCATGGCGGCGTAGTCGGCGTCGCGCACGGCGACGAGGCCGCCGGGGCGGCACACCCGCGCCATCTCGCGCAGCGCGCCGACGGGGTCCTGCAGGTGCTGCAGCACCTGGTGCGCGTGCACGACGTCGACGCTGTCGTCGGGGAGCGGCAGCGCCATCACGTCGGCGACGCGCAGGTCGAGCGCGACGCCGGCGGCGTCGGCCGCGGCGCGCGCCTCGGCGAGCGGCGCCGCGACGGCGTCGACGCCGAGCGCCCTTCCGGGTGCGGTGCGGGCGGCGAGGCCGACGGTGATGCTCCCCGGGCCGCAGCCGACGTCGAGCAGGTCCTGGCCCGGTCGCAGGTGCGGGAGCAGGAAGGCGGCCGACCCCTCGGCGGTGCGCCGGCGG
>CANKBT010000114.1 GCA_947479995.1 Frankiaceae bacterium
AGTTCGGCTTCGACACGACCGGCCCCGAGGTGCACGCCGACGGCGAGATCTGGAACGTCGTCAACACCGAGGTGCGCCAGGCGCTCATCGAGAAGTACGACGCGCTCGGGTTGCGCTTCGACGACGCCGCGCTCCAGCAGGCCTGCGCGCTCGGCTTCTTCCAGGACGGCCGCGAGGCGCCCTCCTTCGACGGCTGCCCCGGCAACCGCCGCTGGGTGACGTACCTGTTCGACGGCATGCTCATGGAGGAGACCGGCGCGCCGACGATGGTCGACATCAAGGACCTCATGCTGGCGTCGGCCGGCGCGCGCGGCGGCGACGACGTCGACGTCATGGCCCGCGCCTTCGCCGAGCGCGGCCTGGGCGTCAGCAGCGCCGCCGAGGACGGCGAGGACGTCACGCCGCAGCCCGGCTACGACACCCTCGACCCGGCGCAGAACGCCACGGTCACCTTCTCGATCGTCGACGCGGCCACCGGCCAGCAGGTGCCCGGCAACGTGCACCTCGGCGTCTACTCCGCCCGCGCCACCCCGGTCGCGGCGGTCCTCGGCGGCGTGCCCGTCGAGGAGGAGACGCCGGCGCCCGACGCCGAGCCCGGTGAGGACCAGGAGCCCGACCCGGCCGAGGAGGGCGACGCGACCGACGCGCCCGCCGACGCGGTCGCCCCGGTCGTCGGCGGCGAGCAGTTCGACGTCGTCGTCCAGGCCCAGGGCTACGGCCTGCAGCGCTTCACCGCCACCTTCCCGGCGGGCCAGGCCGTGACCCAGGTGTTCGAGGTCGACCGCAACCTCGCCTCGTCGGCGGCCGGCGCCACCATCGCCGACGCCGGCGGCGCGGTGCGGCCGGAGGACCTCATCGACGACGACGAGGCCACCAACACCGGCTTCGACGGCTCCGCCGACGAGACGCCGGTCGAGGGCCGGGCGATCACCGTCGCCCTGCCGGGCCCGCAGGTCGTCGGCAGCATCGCCGTCAGCGCCCTGCACCGCCCGGCGGACACCGAGGACCCGACCGACTTCCAGGGCCGCCAGAAGAGCCTGCGCGACTTCGCGCTGCAGGCCAGCCTCGGCGGCGGCGAGTTCGTCACCGTCTACGACAGCCGCGCCGAGAAGGCCGCCGAGGGCGGGTTCTTCCCCGGCGGCGCGCCGCGCCCGGTCGCGCCCGACCTGCAGCTGCGCACGGTCGAGCTGCCGCGCTCGGTGCAGGCCGACAGCCTCCGGCTCGTCGTGCAGTCCAACCAGTGCACCGGCTCGCCGACCTTCACCAGCGACGAGCTGAAGTCGGCGACCGCGACGGCCGTCAACGGCACGTCCGACTGCCGCTCGGACGTCCTCAACGCCACCCAGGTGACCGTCACCGAGCTGCAGGCCTTCGCCGGCGTGCTGTCGGACACGACGATCATCCCGCCGGCCGCCGCCCCCGGTGGCACCGGCGGCACCGGCGGGGGCAGCGGCTCCGGCGGCACCGGCGGCACGCTGGCCGCCACCGGCACGAGCGGCGCCGTCGGCGCCCTCGGCCTGCTGGCCATGGCCACGGCGGGCGCCCTGGTGCGCCGCCGCCGCACGGCCTAGCGCTCCCGCACCGCGCCCGACCCGGACGCCCCTCGCCTCGCGGCGGGGGGCGTCCGGCGTCTGCGGGCGGGTAGGCCTGCCGGGTGCCCCGCCTCAAGCGCGTCTCCTGCTCGGGCCCCGGCCTGACCCGGCGGCGCGCCGGCAAGGGCTGGGCCTACTACGACGCCGCCGGCCAGCGGATCACCGACGAGGCCACCCGCGCCCGCATCGACGCCCTCGTGCTGCCGCCGGCCTGGAGCGACGTCTGGATCTGCGCGATCCCGCACGGCCACATCCAGGCCACCGGCGTCGACGCGGCCGGGCGCCGGCAGTACCGCTACCACGACCAGTGGCGGGTCACCCGCGACCTGCAGAAGCACGAGCGCATCCTCGACTTCGCCGAGGCGCTGCCGCCCGCCCGCGACGTGCTCGACGCGCAGATCACGCTGCCCGGCATGCCGCGCGAGCGGGTGCTGGCGACCGCGGTTCGCCTGCTCGACCTCGGCTTCTTCCGCATCGGCAGCGAGCAGTACGCCAAGGCCAACGAGACGTACGGCCTCGCGACGATCCGCCGCGAGCACGTGACGGTCTCGCGCGACGACGTGATCACATTCGACTACACCGCCAAGAGCGGCAAGCACCGCGTGCAGACCATCGCCGACCCGCAGGTGGCCGAGGTCGTGCGCAGCCTCAAGCGCCGCCGCGACCCCCACCAGGAGCTGCTGGCCTGGAAGGAGGGCGGCGCCTGGGTCGACGTGAAGAGCGGCGACGTCAACGCGCACCTGCAGCAGACGGTCGGCGAGGGCTACACCGCCAAGGACTTCCGCACCTGGAACGCCACCGTCCTCACCGCCGTCGGGCTCGCGGTCTCCGAGGGCGCCGCGTCCAGCACCACCGCCCGCCGCCGCGCGGTGACCCGCGTCGTCAAGGAGGTCGCCGACTACCTCGGCAACACCCCTGCCGTCTGCCGGGCCTCCTACATCGACCCCCGGATCATCGACCTCTACGAGCACGGCGTGACCGTGGCCTCCGAGCTCGACCTGCTCGGGCTCGACACCCCGACCGGCGAGCCGGCGACGCACGGCGCCGTCGAGCAGGCGGTCCTGCGGCTGCTGCGCGCCCCCGCGCCCGCGGCCGCGCTGGCGGGCTGACGGCCGTACCGTGGTCGTCGTGGCTCGACGCGCGGTGCTCCTCGCGGGCGCCCTGCTGGCCGTCGCGCCGCTCGGGGCGGCGACGGCCCAGGCGCCGCCCGCCGTCGAGCTGCAAGAGACGTGGCACGCCGCCCAGGCGCACCTCGACGCCGACGGCCAGGCCGCGGGCCGCGGCGGCCAGGGCGTGCTCGTCGCGGTGCTCGACACGTGGGTCGACCGCGAGCACCCCGACTTCGGCGGCCGGGTCGCCGAGGGGGCCGACTGCGTCGGCGGACCGTGCCGCCCCGGCCAGGCGACCGACGAGTGCGACCACGGCACGCACGTGGCCGGCACGGTCGCGTCGTCGTCGTTCGGCGTGGCGCCGGACGCCCAGGTGCTGCCGGTGCGCGTGCTGCAGCACGACCCCGCCACCGGCGACTGCACCGGGCGCCCGGAGGACGTCGCCAGCGGCATCCGCTGGGCGCTCGAGCAGGGCGCCGACGTGCTCAACCTGTCCCTCGGCGCCGACGTGCCCGGGCTGACGTCCGGGCCGCTGCCCGCCGCCGTGGCCGAGGCGGTCGCGCAGGGCGCCGTCGTCGTCTTCTCCGCCGGCAACGGCGACGTGCCGGTCGCCGACGCGTACGGCGGCCAGGCGCTCGTCGTCGCGGCCACCGGCCCCGACGGCGCCCTCGCGTCGTACAGCCAGCGGGGCCGGGGCGTCGACCTCGCCGCGCCGGGCGGCGACGCCGCGGTGGCCGACCAGTGCACCCGCGAGGACTGCATCACCTCGCTGTTCCCCGGCGGGCGCTACGCCGTCGCGGCGGGCACCTCGATGGCCGCCCCCGCCGTGAGCGGGGTCGCCGCGCTGCTGCTCGCGCAGGACCCGAGCCGCACCCGCGAGCAGGTGGCGGCGCTGCTGCAGTCGACCGCACGGCCCCTGGCCGACGCGGGCGCCGGCACGCTCGACGCCGCCGCCGCGCTCGGCCTCGTGCCGCCGGTCGAGCGGCCGGCGCCGACCCCGCCGCCGGCGACCACGCCGCCCGCTCCCCCGCCGGCCACCGTGCCGCTCGCCCAGGCGCCGCCCCTGCCCGAGCCCGCGCCCGTCGCGCTCCCGGCCGCCGAGGAGCGCGTGCCCGTCGCCCTCGGCGCCCTGGCGGCGGCGCTCGCCGCCGGAGCCGGCGGCGGGGTGCTGCGGCTCAGCCGATCGAGCGGCGGGCGCTGAGCAGCAGCTGCTCGGCCTGCTCGCGCACGAGCGGGTCGTCCAGCGGCGTGCCGGCGTCGTAGACCAGCTGCCAGTCGAGGTCGTCGCTGCCGGGCCGCCGGCGCCCGACGACGCGCACCCCGCCCGACGGCGACAGCCGCTCGTGGCGCGACCAGGCGACGCTCGCGGTGACGCGGCTGCGCACGAGCTCGGGCAGGTCGCCCTCCTCGACGAGCTCGACGCGGTGCTGCGCGCCCGTGCCCTCGACCTCGGCCGAGGCGACGACGAGCAGCGACGGGCGCTTCCAGCTCACGCGCTCGACGCCCTCCCACGGCAGGTCGGCACCTCCGGGCAGCAGCAGCCGCCGCTCGGTCGCCACGACCGCCGCGCCGTCGGCCGTGAGCGCCCAGGCGGCCCGCCGCTCCCCCGCGGGCAGGGCGACCGCGGACACCGCCTCGGGCACGGGTCGACGTCGCAGGCGCACGGGCCGAGCCTAGGCTGGACGGCGTGCGCCGCGCCCTGCTGACCCCGCTCGTGCTCGTCGCCGTGGCCGGCTGCGGCACGGTGCAGGAGGCCTCGGACGGGGCGGGCAAGGTGCAGGACTGCGCCGGCCTCGCTCGCGACGCCCTCGCCAGCGGCCTGTCGGGCGTGCCGTCGGCGGCGCAGGCCGAGGAGGCCGTGCAGCGCCTCGACGACCGGATCGGCGACCTGGGCGACACCACCGTGCGCGACGCCGCGCAGGGCCTGCGCGACCGGCTGCAGGAGGTCGTCGACGCCGCCCGCAGCGCCGACCCCGCCCGGGTGCAGCAGGCCGCGGCCGACGCCCGCGACGCGGCCGCGGAGGCCGCGCGGGCGTGCAGCCTGCCGGTCGACGCCTTCACCGGCTGACCCGGCGCCGCCGCCGTCAGGACAGGTAGTCGCGCAGCCGCTCGGCGCGCGTCGGGTGCCGCAGCTTCGCGAGCGTCTTGGCCTCGATCTGCCGCACCCGCTCGCGGGTGACGCCGAACTCGCGGCCGACCTCCTCCAGCGTGCGCGCCTTGCCGTCCTCCAGGCCGAAGCGCAGCGCGATGAGCTGCATCTCGCGGGGCGTCAGGGTGTGCAGCACCTCGTCGAGCTGCTGCTGCAGCAGCAGGAAGGCCGCGGCCTCGGCCGGCACGACGGCGTCGCTGTCCTCGATGAGGTCGCCGAGGTAGGAGTCGTCCTCGGTGCCGACGGGGGTGTCGAGGCTGACCGGCTCCTGCGCCATCCGCTGGATCTCGACGACGCGCTCGGGGGTCAGCTCGAGCTCGCGGCCGAGCTCCTCCGGCGTCGGGTCGCGGCCCAGCTCCTGCAGCATGCTGCGCTGCAGCCGCAGCAGCTTGTTGATGGTCTCGACCATGTGCACCGGGATGCGGATGGTGCGCGCCTGGTCGGCCATCGCGCGGGTGATCGCCTGGCGGATCCACCACGTCGCGTACGTCGAGAACTTGAAGCCCTTGGTGTAGTCGAACTTCTCGACCGCGCGGATCAGCCCGAGGTTGCCCTCCTGGATGAGGTCGAGGAACAGCATGCCGCGGCCGGCGTAGCGCTTGGCGATGCTCACGACCAGCCGGAGGTTGGCCTCGACCAGCTGGCCCTTCGCCAGCGCCCCGTCGGCCTCGACGATGCGCAGGTCGCGGCGCAGCGCCTCGGGCAGGCGCTCGCCGCTCGCGAGCTTCTCGCCGGCGAACAGCCCCGCCTCGATGCGCTTGGCGAGGTCGACCTCCTGCTCGGCGGTGAGCAGGGCGACGCGGCCGATCTCGCGCAGGTAGAGGCGCACCGGGTCGCCGGTGAGGCTCGAGCGCCGCTCCTCGGCGAGCGCGGCCTCCGCGGCGCGCTCGGCGGCGTCCTCCGCGGCGTGGTCGGCCTCGGCGTCGGCCAGGTCCTCGACGGCGGGGCCGTCGGGCTCCTCCTCCGGCGCGGGCGCAGCAGGCAGGACCGCGGTGCTCGGCGGACCTGCCTGCTGGGTGCTCACAGCGCGCTCGCGCCCCGTTGCCGGACGGCCCGCATCGACTGCTCGAGCTGCACCAGCTCGGCGAACAGGCGGCCGTAGCGCTCGGACTCCTCCACCGGGTTGACCCGCTGCAGCTGCGGCTTGAGCTCGGCGATGCGCCGGGCGAGCGCGAGCTCCTGCAGGCGCGCGAGCTGCGTGCCGGCGTAGCGGGCGTCGACCTCGCCGTCGTAGAGGACGGGCTCGACCGCGAGGCGCGTGACCAGGTCGCGCACGACGTCCTCGTCGGCGGTGTCGCGCAGCAGGGCGACCCAGGCCTCGCCGCCGGGCTGGCCGCTCACGCCGCCGGCCTTGGCCACCAGCGCGCGCACCGTGCGCAGCGACTCGTCGCTCCAGGCCTGCTCGTCGATGGCGTCGAGCAGCGGCGCGACGAGCACCGGCGCCTGCACCGCGAGCTTGACGACCTCGCGCTCGACCGCGATGGCCGAGGCGTCGACCGCGCGCGCGGCCGGGCGCTGGCGCTGCGCGGGCGCCGGCCCGCCGCCGGACTCCGCCACGCGGGCGGCGACCACCTCGACCTCCATGCCGAGCCAGCCGGCGAGGCGCCGGGCGTACTCCGGGCGCAGCGCGCGGTCCTTGATCCGCGCGACGAGCGGCGCGGTGGCGGAGAGCGCGCCCACCCGGCCCTCGGCGGTCTCGAGGTCGTAGCGCGACAGCGCCGAGCGCAGCGCGAACTCCACCAGCGGCACCCGGCTGGCCACGAGGTCGCGCACCGCCGCGTCGCCCGACTGCAGCCGCAGCTCGCAGGGGTCCGTGCCGCCGGGGCTCACCGCGATGAAGGTCTGGGTGACGAACTCCTGGTCGCTGTCGAAGGCCTTGAGCGCGGCCTTCTGCCCGGCCGCGTCGCCGTCGAACAGGAAGACCACCTCGCCGCGCAGGTCGCCGGAGTCCATGAGCAGCCGGCGCAGCAGCCCGATGTGGTCGCTGCCGAACGCCGTGCCGCAGGTGGCCACCGCCGTCGGCACGCCCGCGAGGTGGCAGGCCATGACGTCGGTGTAGCCCTCGACGACGACCGCCTGCCGCCGCTTGGCGATCTCCTTCTTCGCGCTGTCCAGGCCGTACAGCACGTGGCTCTTGCGGTAGAGCGGGGTCTCGGGGGTGTTGAGGTACTTCGGGCTGTCGTCGCGCGCGTCGGTCGACAGCTTGCGCGCGCCGAAGCCGACGACCTCGCCGCTCATCTCGCGGATCGGCCACAGCAGCCGCCCGCGGAAGCGGTCGATCGGGCCGCGCCGGCCCTCGCTCGCGAGCCCGGCGGTGAGCAGCTCGGCGTCGCTGAAGCCCTTGCCGCGCAGGTGCTTGACCAGCACGTCCCAGCCCTCCGGCGCGAAGCCCAGGCCGTACGACGTCGCCGCCTCGCGGTCGAAGCCGCGCTCGGCGAGGAACTGCCGGGCCGGCGCCGCGGCCGGGCTGCCGAGCTGCGCGACGAAGAAGGCGTGCGCCTGCTTGTTGGCCTCGAGGTAGCGCGTGCGCTGGCTGCTCTGCCGCCCGGCGGCCGCGCTGCCCTGCTCGTAGGTCAGCTCGATGCCGTAGCGCCCGGCGAGCAGCTCGATGGCCTCGACGAAGGACAGGTGCTCGCTGTTGCGCAGGAAGGAGATGACGTCGCCGGACTCCCCGCAGCCGAAGCAGTTCCCCGTGAGGACGTTGTCCTCGAGCGTGAAGGCGTGCCCCTGGTCGACCTCGGCGCAGAAGACCTCCTCGACGTCGTCCGTCGCGACGACCGAGCGCACGGTCCAGCCGCGGCGCGAGAAGCCCTTCGTCGCCGCCCGGAAGCGCTCCCGGTGCTCGTCGAGCAGGAACAGCCGCTCGGTGACGGTGTCGTTCAGCAGGTGCACCCGGTGCAGGTCGCTCGGCTCGCGACCGGGGAAGCCCACGCGGCGCTGCGTCGTGATGCCGTACGTGCCGATGCCCAGGCGCGTGCACAGGTCGCGGACGAACTGAAGGTCCTCGCGCCGGGCGGAGTGCAGCATGATCGTGCCGTCCACGGCGACGTGCCCGTCGGCCGCCAGGTAGCCGGCGAGCCAGCCGTACAGGTAGGACGTCGACTCGTCGAGGGACGGCCGGGCCTTGAAGTACTTGGGCAGGTCGAGCACCCACAGGTTGCCGTCCTGCACGCGCGTGCGGCTCTGGGGGAACCACTTGAGCAGCTGGGCGTCCTTCTCGCCGCAGAGGAGCGCGTGCGCCCCGTTGGCCTCGAGGGTCCCGTCCCCGTAGGTGATGCCGTGCGCGATGCCGAAGGCCGAGGGCTCCGTGCGCGCCACCCGGACGGCGGGGAAGACGTGTGCGAGGCGGTGCTCGGGCCGGAGCCCCGTGGTGAGCACCTCGCGCAGCGCGGAGCGGCGCGCACCCGCCCGGACGAACCACCGGTGCCCCGACGTCGCGCGCACGACCTTCGTCTGGCCGTTGCGGGTGAGGGTGATCTCGTGCAGCTGCTGGCGGCCGTAGGACTTGAAGGGCGCCTCGACCCAGTCCCCCGACCGCCCGAGCACCCGGTGCGTGCCGCCGGCGAGGTCGCGGATCTCGCGCGTGCCCTCCCAGGTGAGCACGCGCGTCTCGCCGGCCAGGCAGTGGTAGAAGCCCAGGCTCGGGTTGACCGAGAACGACGGCGTCTTCTCGTCGTGGAAGGGGCACAGCCCCTTGAGCCGCCCACCCCCGGCGGGGCGGAGCTGGATCCGCTCGCCGATGACGTCGGCGAGGTCGGCGCGCTCGCGGACCCGGACGACGTCCTCGTCGCGGATGCGTCCGGCCACAGCTCACCCCCTCCGTCTCAGCGTCGCGGGGTGCTCGGGGGAAGGCCCGCGGCGCCATCGTACGGCCGACCCGGGCAGACCGCGGGTGCGGTTTCCCCAGCCGCGAGCCGGCCCCGGGACC
>CANKBT010000115.1 GCA_947479995.1 Frankiaceae bacterium
CTCCGGGGGCGGTGGGGTCAGGGCGCGTCCTGGTGACGCGCTCAGGGTTCGGGGCACGGCGGTGCCACGTGCGTCCAGACTAGTCGCATGTCGCAGGCACCGTCGAACGTCGCGCACCGGCCCGCCGGCCCCCTCGAGAGCGCCCGGGCGAACCGGCGGTGGTGGGACGCCGAGGCGCCCTCCTACTACGCCGAGCACGGCGGCTTCCTCGGCGACGCCGACCTGCTCTGGTGCCCCGAGGGGCTGCGCGAGTCGGAGGCGCACCTGCTCGGCGAGGTCCGCGGGCGCGACGTGCTCGAGGTCGGGTGCGGCGCCGGGCAGGGCGCCCGCTGGCTGGTCGGGCAGGGCGCCCGGGCGGTGGCGTTGGACGTCTCGCACGGCCAGCTCCTGCAGTCGCGCGCGCTCGACCGCCGCACGGGCCTGCGGGTGCCGGTGGTGCAGGCCGACGCCCAGGTGCTGCCGTTCCGCGACGGCGCCTTCGACCTGGTCGCGAGCGCCTTCGGGGGCCTGCCCTTCGTCGCCGACAGCGCGGGGGCGCTGCGCGAGGTCGCGCGCGTGCTGCGCCCCGGCGGGCGGCTGGTCTTCTCCGTCACCCACCCGACGCGCTGGGCGTTCCCGGACGACCCGGGCCTGCGCGGGCTCACCGTCCAGCAGAGCTACTTCGACCGGACGCCGTACGTCGAGGTCGACGCGGCCGGCGAGGCGACGTACGTCGAGCACCACCGCACGCTGGGCGACCGCGTGCGCGAGGTCGTCGCCGCCGGCCTCGTGCTCACCGACCTCGTCGAGCCGGAGTGGCCCGAGGGCCACGACCGCGAGTGGGGGCAGTGGTCGCCCCTGCGCGGGGCGCTCATGCCGGGGACGGCGGTGTTCGTCTGCGACCGACCCTGACCGGCTCCGAGCAGCACCGCGGCCCGCCGCCCCAGGGGGGCGACGGGCCGAGGGCGTGCGGGGGCCGTCAGGCGCGGGCGCGCCGGCGGGCGACGAGCGAGCCGGCCAGGCCGGCGATCGCCAGGGCCGCGACGGCGACGGCGCCGCGGGTGGTGTTGTCCTCGTCCACCGACGTGGCCGCGGCCAGCGTGTAGGTGTAGGCCGAGGTGCCGACCGCGCCCTCGGGGGCGCCGTACGGCATCGCGGTGCCGCCGAGGTCGCCCATGGCGCGCAGCACGGCGGCCTTGCGGGCGTTCTCCTCGACCGTCTCGCCGCCCTTGGTGGCGAGCACCTGGGTGCCCTCCGCCGACAGGCGGCCGGCGCCGTCGGCGATCTGCGCCGGAGCGCCCTCGGCCGTGGCGAGCCCCTGCGCGATCTTCGTGCTGCCCGCGGCGGCCGTGACCAGGCCGTCGGCCAGCTCCTGGCTGCCGCCGGCGGCGGTGAGCAGGCCGGCGGCGAGCTTGCCCGCACCGGCGGACGCGGCGCCGGCGCCCGCGGCGAGCTCGGCGCTGCCCGGGGCGAGCTGCCCGGCGAGCGCCTCGGACAGCGGCGCGGTGCCCTCCTCGTAGAGGCGGGCGGCGCCGTCGGCGAGCTGGCCGGTGCCGTCGGCGAGGTCGCCCGCACCGGCGGAGAGCGCGTCCGCACCGCTGCTCAGCGCGCTGACGCCGCCGACGGCGGTGCCGAGGCCGAGCACGATGCGGTCGAGGCCCTCGGCGAGGCCCGGGTTGGCCGGGTCGCCGCTCTGCAGGCCGGCCGCGATGCGGTTGAGGCCGGCGGTGAGGGTGGCGACGCCCGCGGAGAGCTGGGTGGTCGCGCCCTGCAGCTGCGCCGTGCCGCCCTGCAGGGCGGTGACGCCGGCGACGGCGCCGCCGAGGCCGGTGCTGACCTGGCCGAGCCCGGCCGAGGCGCCGGCGAGGCCGGTGGCCTGCGCGGCCTTGAGCTGGTCGAGGCCCGCGGCGACCTGGGTGAGCGCGCCGAGCGCGCCGGTGAGCTGCGCGCAGACGGCGGGCAGGTCGGCGCACGCGACGCCCGCGCTGGCGCCGGCGGTCGCCGCGGAGGCGCCGGCGATGCCCTGCTGGAGCTGGCTCAGCGCGGCCTGGCCCTGCGCGGCGGCGGTGTCGAGGCCGGTCCTGACCTGGTCGACGCCGCCCTTGGCGGTGGGCAGGCCGGTGGCCAGCTGGTCGAGGCCGGCCTTGACGCCGCCGAGGCCGCCCTGCACCTGGCCGAGGCCGGCGGCGAGGCCGGCCATGCCGCCGAGCACGGAGGTCGGGGCCGTCGGGCTGCCGAGGCCGGCGCGCAGGGCGTCGACGGCGGCGCGCAGCTGCGCGGCGCCGGCCGAGGCCGTCGGCAGGCCGGTGACGCCGGACAGCTGGGCGAGGCCCTCGCTGACCTGGCCGAGGCCGGCGTCGAGGCGCGCCGCCCCGTCGGCGGCGGCGCCCGCGCCCTCGGCCAGCAGGGCGTTGTTGTCGGCGATGGTGCCCGCGCCGGCGGCGGCGGTGTCGAGGCCGCCCGCGAGCTTCTCGGCACCGGTGACGAGGCGCACGAGGCCGTCGGCGAGCGTGCCGGCGCCGGGCGCGGCCGTGTCGTTGAGGCCGGCGGCGAGCTGGGCCGCGCCGGGGGCGGCGGTGCCCGAGAGGCCGGCCGACAGCGCGTCGGCGCCGTCGGACAGCTGGCCGAGGCCGTCGAGCAGCTTGGTGGCGCCGGCCTGGAGCGTGAGGAGGTTGGCGTCGATCTCGCGGGCGCCCTCGACGAGCTCGGTGGCGGTCTCGGCGCCGGCGGCGAAGTTGTCGCGGCCGGTGCCGATCTCGGTGCGGTCGTTGCCGACCGGCAGGGCGCGGACGCTGACGGCCGGGACGACGGCGTCGGTGACCTGGGCGCGGTAGGTCAGGGTCTGCTTGAGCTGGCCGACCGGCTCGAACAGCACCATCGACCAGGCGACGAGCGTGCCGCCGCGGCCGTCGCCGGCGACGCTGGCGCGCTCGGCGGTGATCTCGCGGAAGGTGTCGGGCATGACGAGCGAGAGCTGGCCGACGTACGGGGTGGCCAGGTCGACCTGCTCGGTGTGCTCGCCGCTGGCGTCGGTCCAGGTGACCTGCTGCGGGGTGCGCGAGACGTTCTCGACCTCGTAGGTGACCTCGAGCAGGCCGCTGCGGCCCACCACCTCGTCGGCGCTGACGGGCGCGCCGTCGAGGGTGAGGCGGGGGGTCACGGTGATCGGCAGCTCGCCGGTGAAGTCGGCGACGGTGCGGCGCTTCTCGGTGCCGTCGACGTCGATCGCGTACTGCGCCTCGCCGTCGCGGACCTCGGGGGCCGAGAAGCCGTCGAGGTCGCGGACGCCCTCGCCGGAGGTCGGGTCGCCGAAGACGGCGGTGCCGGTGCCGGTGACGGTGATCTGGTTGTAGACGCGCGCGGCGTCGAGCGCGCCGTCGGCGTCGAACAGGGCGCTGACGCTCTCGCGGTTGACGACGCGGGTGTCGCCGTCGGCCGCGCTCGCGGCGGCGGCGGCGCCGCTGCCCGTCAGGGCCAGGGCGAGCAGGGCGGTGCCGGTGGTGGCGACCAGGAGCCGGGGGGCGGCGCTCATCGGGTGACCTCGGTGATCTGCGTGTCGGCGGCGGAGCGGGGGGCGGGGGGCGTGAAGTCGTGCGCGGCGGTCGGCTCGCGCTCCGCGTCGGCGGCGGTGCGCGAGGGGCGCACCGGCTCGAGCAGGACCTGCAGCAGCGACGTGACGAGGAAGGCCAGCGCGGCGGCGACGAGCACGGTCGTCGCGGCGGTCGTCGACTCGGTGGTGAAGGCCGACGGGTTGAGGGCGTACGTCGTCTCGTAGGCGCCGACGAGGGCGGCGGTGCCGAGCAGGCCGCTCCACAGGGACAGGCGGCCGGCCGTGGCGGTCGCGAAGGCGGTGATGACGGCGACGACGGCGACGGCGGCGATGGCGCGGCCCATCGGGATGTCCGGCAGGACGCCGGCGCGCAGGGCGTAGCCGGCCCACGCGGCGGCGAAGCCCACCGCGAAGCCGCCGGCGCGCCACGCGGGCGTGCGGTCGGGCACGAGGCCGAGGACGGCGCCGGCGGCCGCGCCGAACAGCGCGGTCCGCGGGAGGTCGGCGCCGAGGGCGGCGCCGTGGTCGGCGAGCAGGCCGGCCGTGACGGCGACTGCCGACCCGACCGCGAGGGTGCGCGTGCGCACTGAGGGCATTCGTCTCATTCCCCGCCCCGGTGGGGGCGTGACGTGGCCGTCCACGGGGGTGCCGCTTCGGGTGTGTGGGGGGTTCCGCCGCGGTGCTCCGGCGGGCGGGCGCTCGTGAGCGCCGTCCCTGTGATGCTGCGCTGTCGCCCCCGTCACCTGCATGACCACAAAGGACTAGTCGGGCCTTCTGGGCGCGTGACCTGCATCACGACGCGCCGCGGCCCGCCGCCCCACGAGGGGACGACGGGCCGCGGACGTGCCGTGCGGGTGCCGGGCGGCTAGGCGCGCCGGCGGTGGAGCACCAGGCCGGTGGCGCCGGCGACGGCGATCAGGCCCGCCGCCACGCCGCCGCGCAGGGCGCTGTCCGAGGCGTCGGCGGTGGCGCCGGCGAGCGTGAACTCGTACGCCGCGAGCCCGGTCGCGCCCTCGGGGGCACCGAAGGGCAGCGCCTCGGAGGCCCGCGCGCTCATGGCGCGCAGCGTCTCGGCCCGCTCGAAGTTGATCGCGGCGTTGCGGTTGCCACCGGCCTTGAGGGCGCCCGCGCCCTCGGCCGTCAGCTTCTCGGTGCCCGCGATGATCGCCTCGGGGCCGGCGACGGCCTTGAGCAGGCCCTCCGCCAGGCGGCCGCTGCCGTCGGCCGCGCCGCCGAGGCCGGTGGCGAGCTTCTGCCCGCCCTCGGCGAGCTGGCCGAGGCCGTCGTCGAGCTTGCTGGCGCCCGCCGCGGCGTCGCCCGCGCCGGTCGACAGCTGGGTGCCGCCGCCCTCCAGCTTCGTGATGCCGTCGACGAGGACCGGCGCGCTGCCGGCCAGGGAGCCGGTGCCGGCCGAGAGCTGGTCGAGGCCGGTCGCGAGGGTGCCGGCGCCGGTGAGGGCCGAGCGGCCGCCCGGGGCGAGCTGGTCGAGACCGGTGACGGCCGAGGTCACGCCGGCGATGAGCTTGTCCAGGCCCGGCAGGACCGCGCCGCGCACGCCGTCGCGCGCCGAGGCCGCACCGGCGGCGAGCTGGACGACGCCGGCCTGCACGCTGGTCAGCGCCTGGGTGGCCGTCGTCAGGCCCGCCTGCAGGCCCACCAGGTTGTCGCGCGAGGTGATCGTGCTGCTGCGGACACCGGTGACCCCGGTGGTGACGGCCTGGGCGGCACCGTTCAGCGCCGCCGCCTGCGGGAGCAGCGCGTCGCAGCCGCCCTGGAGGGGCGCCTTGCGCGGGTCGGCGTCGTCGAGCGAGGGCAGCGTGCCGCAGGTGCTCGCGAGCAGCGAGAGCGCGTTGCCCAGGCCGCCCTGCACGCCGGTCGCGCCGGCCACGAGGCGGTCCAGGTCACCGCTGGCGATCTTGGCGTCGAGGTCCGCTCGGGACGCCGTCACGCCGGCGAGCGCCGCCGGGAGCCCCTCGGGCCGGTTCACCAGCTGCAGGACCTCGAGCACGCCGCAGGGGTTGGCGGCGGCCGTGGGGTTCGCGCGGTCGCAGGCGGGGTTGCTCAGGCCGCCCGCGATGCGGGTCAGGCCCTGGAGCAGGCCGCCGGGGTCCGTCGCACCCAGCGCGCCGGCCGGGTGGTCGATGCCGAAGCGGAGCTCCTGCAGGCCCTTCTGCGCCGCGGGCAGGCCGCTGACGCCGCTGAGCTGGTCGAGGCCGCCGCTGATCTTGGCGAGGCCGGCCTGCAGGTCCTCGGCGCCCTGCGCGGCGCGGGCGGCGCCGGCGTCGAGCTGGGCCGTGCCGGCGACGAGCGGGGTCGACTTGCGCAGCAGCTCGGACAGGCCGGCCGACAGCGTGTCGGTGCCGGCGTCGAGCTTGGCCAGGCCCGCGGCCAGCGAGCCGCTGCCCGTGTTGGCCGTGGCGAGGCCGTCGGCCAGCGTCTGGGCGCCCGGGGCCGCCGTGTCGGCGAGGCCGCTGTTGAGCTGGTTCGCGCCGTCGGACAGCTGGTTGAGGCCGTCGAGCAGCGTGCCGGCGCCGGCGGCGAGCTTGCCGAGGCCGCCGGAGATCTGGTTCGCACCGCCGGCGAGCGTGTTGCCCGCGGCGCCGGCCTCGTCGTAGCCGCGCAGGACGACCGCCTGGTCGGGCGAGTCCTCCAGCACGACCGGGGCGACGGCGATCTCGGCCGGGGGCAGCTCGGCGTCGACGACGTCGGCCGACCAGGTGAGCACCTGGACCGGGTCGCCGATCGGGCCGAAGAGCACCATGTCGAAGGTCAGGGCGCTGCCGCCCTCGCCGTCGCCCGCGACGCGGGCCCGGCGGGCGTCGACGCCCGAGAAGCCGGCGGGCAGCGTGGTGGTGAGCTCGCCGACGAGCGGCACCACGACGTCGACGGTCTTGGTGATGCGCTGCCCGTCGAAGTCGAGGTAGTCGATCTCGGTCGGCTCGCCGGTCGCGTTGGCGATCTCGTAGCGGACCTCGAGGCGGCCGCTCTCGCCGACGACGTCCTCGGCCTCGACGACCTCGCCGTCGAGCGTGTAGCGGGCCTCGACCGTGATCGGGAGGCGCTCCTCCGGGAAGTCGGCGAGCGTGCGGCGCTCGGTGGTGCCGTCGACCTCGACCTCGTACGTGGCCTGGCCGTCGCGGACGTCGGGCGCCGAGAAGCCGTCGAGGTCGCGGGCGCTGCTCGGCGCCGTCGGGTCGACGATCTCGTACGTGCCGTCGCCGGTGACGGTGAGCTGGCTGAGCAGCTCGGACTCGTCGACCTCGCCGGAGGGGAGCAGGCGGGTGCGGACGGTCTCGGTGTTGACGACCTCCGGCTCGTCGCTCGCGAGCGCGGCGGCCGGGCCGGCCGAGGCGGCGAGCAGGGCGCCGGCGCCGAGGACGGCGACGGAGGAGGTGACGACGCGCGGGAGGCGTCGGGTGCGGCGGGTCATCGGGCGGCCTCGTCGTAGGAGTGGGCGGGGTCGTAGGACTGGCTGGGGTCGGTGTCGTCGGCGGCGTGCCGCGGGTCGGGCCGCGAGCCGCTGACCAGGTCCTGCGCGAGGGCGACGACGAAGCAGGCGAGCAGGCCGGCCAGCAGGACGCTGGTGACCGACTCGGTGGTGGCCGAGAGCGCGTCGGCGCCCTCGGCGGCGAAGGAGCGCTCGTGCGCGCCGACGAGGGCGGCGGCGCCGAGGACGCCCGCCCACAGCGGCAGGCGGTCGGCGGAGACGACCGCGACGCCGACGACCAGCACGACGACGACGCCGCCGGCGATCGCGCGGCCGAGGGGGATGTCGGGCAGCACGTCGCTGCGCAGCAGGTAGCCGAACCAGGCGGCGACGAGGCCGGCGCCCGCGGCGGCGAGCCGGGCCACCAGGCCGTGCCCGGGCACCAGGGCCAGGACCGCGCCGGCGAGCACGCCGAACAGGGCGGTGTCGGCCAGGTCCTCGCCGAGCAGCCCGCCGTGGTCGACGAGCAGCACCACCACGAGGGTCAGGGCCGCACCGGCGGCCAGTACGCGAGCGCGCACGGTGTCCATGGGTCTCTTCTCCCGCCCCGGGGGGCGCGGTCGTCGTGCTCCGCGGCGCCGCGGAAGGCGCTCAAGGAGCGGGGGGTCCGTGCCGAGGAGGTCGGCAGGGCAGGCCGCAGTGCGGCTGTTGCGCAGATGAAACCCCGTGGCGCGCGTCACATCCATGGCGAAAAAGGACTAGGGCACGCGGAGCAGCGCCGTGGCGTGCGGCACAGTCGTGGGGCACACCTGCACGGCCCGCCCTCGGAGGACCCCCATGTCACAGGCGCACCTGGACCGGCTCACCAGCATCGACGCCGGCTTCCTCCACCAGGAGGACGGCGGCGCGCACATGCACATCGGCGGGCTCGGCGTCTTCGCCGGCCCGGTGCCGAGCGGCGAGGAGTTCCGCGACCACATCGCGTCGCGGCTGCCGCTGGTCCCCCGCTACCGCCAGAAGCTCGCCGAGATGCCCTTCGGCACCGGCCGGCCGCTGTGGGTCGAGGACCCGCAGTTCCGCGTCGGCTACCACGTGCGGCACACCGCGCTGCCCTCCCCCGGCAGCGACCAGCAGCTGCTGACGCTGGCGTCGCGCATCCTCAGCCAGCGGCTGGACCGCACCAAGCCGCTGTGGGAGATGTGGCTCGTCGAGGGGCTGTCGGACGGGCGCTGGGCGATCATCGCCAAGACGCACCACGCGATGATCGACGGCGTCGGCGGGGTCGACCTGCTCACCGCGCTGCTCGACATCAGCCCGGAGACCCGCGAGGTGCCGGACGACGGCTGGCAGCCCCAGCCCTCCCCCGGCAGCCTCGGCCTGCTGGCGCACGGCGCCCGGGGCGCGGCCCGCAACGTCGTCGCGCTGTCGACGCGCACCGCCGGCCTGGCGCTCAAGCCGCGGTCGGCGGTCAAGCAGGCGCTGCACACGGCGGCCGCCATCGCCGAGGCCGGGCGGCCGCTCGTCGACGGCGCGCCCGCGACCCCGCTGAACGGCACGCCGGGCGCCCACCGCGTCGTCGAGGTCGTGCGCACCCCGCTCGAGGACTACAAGACGGTCAAGGC
>CANKBT010000116.1 GCA_947479995.1 Frankiaceae bacterium
CGGCCCGCCGCGCGCCCGCAGGTGCGCCGCCGCCGCGCGCTGGGCGACCAGGGCACCCGCCTGCGCGGCGGCCTGGCCGTCCTGCTCCTGCTGCTGCTCGCGCTCGGCGGCCGCCTGCTGCACCTGCAGGGCCTCGACAGCGACGGCTACGCCGCCAGCGCCGAGGGCCAGCGCGTCGTCGAGAGCACGCTCATCGCCCAGCGCGGCACCATCACCGACCGCCACGGCGAGGTGCTCGCCATGACCGTCGAGGGCCGGCTCGTCTACGGCGAGCCGCGCAACGTCGCCGCCGCCACCTGCCTGCCCGCCGCCCCCGGTAGCCCCGAGCCCGAGCCGTGCGGCGCCGAGGCGACGGCCGAGGCGCTGAGCCCGCTGCTCGGGGTGCCCGCCGCCGAGCTCGAGGACAAGCTCGCCGACACCGACCGGGCGTACGTCGTGCTCGCCCGCGACCTCAGCCCGGAGACCGGCGCGGCCGTCCGCGAGCTGGGGCTGGTCGGCGTCGGCGTGTCGAGCGAGCCCCGCCGCCAGCACCCCGGCGGCGACCTGGCCGCGAGCGTCGTCGGCTTCACCAACTCCGAGCGCGAGGGCGCGGGCGGCGTCGAGCTGGCCCTGGACGACCTGCTCGCCGGCACCGACGGCACGTCCGTCGCCGAGGTCGACAGCAAGGGCCGCGTCATCCCGTCGGCCGAGCAGCAGCGCACCGAGCCGGTGCCCGGCACCGACGTGCAGCTGACGATCGACCGCGACCTGCAGTGGTACGCCCAGCAGCAGGTGGCCGCCAAGGTCGCCGAGACGCAGGCCGAGAGCGGCACGGCGGTCGTCATGGACGTGCAGACCGGCCAGGTGCTGGCGCTGGCCACCGCGCCGACCTTCGACGCCAACGACCCGGGCGCCTCGCCCGCCGAGCACCGCGGCAACCCGGCGATCTCCGAGGTCTACGAGCCCGGCTCGGTCGCCAAGGTCGTCACCGCCGCGATGGCGCTCGAGCACGGGGTCGTGACCCCCGAGTCGGTGCTCACGGTGCCCGACACCATGCAGGTCGCCGGCCGCACCTTCCACGACTCGCACTCGCACCCGACCGAGCAGCTGACCTTCACCGGCGTGATGGTGCAGTCGAGCAACGTCGGCACGATCAAGGTCGCGCTCGAGCTCGGCGCCGAGCGGCTGCGCGAGGGCTTCACCCGCTTCGGCTTCAACAGCAAGACCGGGCTCGGCCTGCCGGGCGAGAGCCGCGGCCTGCTGCCCGAGGTGGCCGACTGGTCCGGCACCTCGATCGCCACCATCCCGATCGGCCAGGGCGTCGCGGCCAACGTCGTGCAGGTCGCCTCGGTCTTCGCCACCATCGCCAACGGCGGCGTGCGCGTCGCGCCCTCGGTGGTCGGCGCGACGCTCGACGACAGCGGCCGGGCGACGCCCGTGCCGCCGGCCGAGACCCGCCGGGTGGTGAGCGAGGACGTCGCCAAGCAGATCCAGCTCATGCTGGAGGGCGTCGTCTCCGAGGAGGGCACCGCGCCGCTCGCGGCCATCCCGGGCTACCGGATCGCCGGCAAGACGGGCACGGCCCAGCGCGTCGTCGACGGGCGCTACCAGGCCGGCAACTACACCTCGTCGTTCGTCGGCTTCGCCCCGGCCGACGCCCCGCGCCTGGTCACCGCCGTCGTCCTGCAGGGCACCGGCAAGGCCGGCTACTACGGCGGCGCGGTCGCCGGCCCGGTGTTCAAGGACGTCATGGGCTTCGCGCTGCGCAGCCTGCAGGTCCCGCCGACCGGCACCACCGCGCCGGCCCTGAAGCTCCACGCGGGCTGACGGCCCGCCGTGGCGCCTCGGTAGCCTCCTCCCGTGCCCGGACACCCCGGCGGCGCCCCGCTGCGGCCGGCCACCCCGCCCCAGCGCCCGCTGCGCGACGTGCTCGCCCTGCTGCCCGGGGCGGACGTCCGCGGCAGCGGCGGCAGCGCCGTGCTGTCGGGCTGCACGCACGACTCGCGCGCGGTGCAGCCCGGTGACCTCTACGCCGCGCTGCCCGGCGCCCGCGCGCACGGCGCCGACTTCGCGGCCGGTGCCGCGGCCGCCGGCGCCGCGGCCGTGCTCACCGACCCGGGCGGCGCGGAGCGCGCCGGCGCGCTCGACGTGCCGGTCGTCGTCGTGCCCGACCCGCGCGCGGTGCTCGGCGCGGTGGCGGCCCGCGTGCACGGTGACCCGGCGGAGGCCATGACGGTGCTCGGGGTCACCGGCACCAACGGCAAGACGACGACCGCGTTCCTGCTCGACGCCGGCCTGCGGGCCGCCGGGCAGACCACCGGGCTGCTCGGCACCGTCGAGACCCGGGTCGGCGACGAGGTGGTCGCCAGCGTGCGCACCACGCCCGAGGCGACCGACCTGCAGGCGCTGCTCGCGGTGATGCGCGAGCGCGGCGTGACCGGCGTGAGCATGGAGGTCAGCAGCCACGCGCTGACCCTCGGCCGCGTCGACGGCGTCGTCTTCGACGTCGCCGGCTTCACCAACCTCAGCCAGGACCACCTCGACTTCCACGCTTCGATGGAGGAGTACGAGGCCGCCAAGGCCTCGCTGTTCACCCCCGCGCGGGCGGCCCGGGCCGTCGTGCACGTCGACGACGCCGCCGGCCGCCGCATCGCCGCGCGCCGCCTCGTGCCGACGCAGACCGTCGGCGCCGACGGCGACTGGCGGGCCGAGGAGGTCGAGCTGCGCCCCGACGGCAGCGCCTTCCGCCTCGTCGGCCCGGGCGTCGACCTGCCTGCGGGCGTGCGCCTGCCCGGCGCCTTCAACGTCGCCAACGCCGTGCTCGCCCTCGCGCTGCTGGCCGCCGCCGGCGTCGACGTCGAGGCGGCCGTCGACGGCGTCGCCGCGCTGCCCGGCGTGCCCGGCCGCATGGAGCGGGTCGACGCCGGGCAGCCGTTCCTCGCGGTCGTCGACTACGCGCACACCCCCGACGCCGTCGCCACGCTGCTGCAGGCCGTGCGGGCGGTGACGGCCGGCCGCGTGCTCGTGGTGCTGGGCTGCGGCGGCGACCGCGACCGCGCCAAGCGCCCGCTCATGGGCGCCGCCGCGCTGGCCGGCGCCGACGTCGTCGTGCTGACCAGCGACAACCCGCGCAGCGAGGACCCCGCCCAGATCCTCGCCGAGGTGGCCGCGGGGGCCCCGGGCGCGCAGCTCGAGGTCGACCGCCGCGCGGCCATCGCGCTCGCCGTGGCGCAGGCGCGCCCCGGCGACAGCGTCGTCGTGGCCGGCAAGGGGCACGAGACCGGTCAGGAGGTCGCCGGCGTCGTCACGCCGTTCGACGACCGGGCCGTGCTGCGCGCGCTCCTGGAGGGCGCCGCGTGATCCCCCTGTCTCTCGCCGAGGTGGCGGAGGTCGTCGGCGGCGCGCTCGCCGGCGCCGACGGCGGCGCGCGCGTCACCGGCGAGGTGCAGGTCGACAGCCGGCTCGTCGAGGCCGGCGGGCTGTTCGTCGCGCTGCCGGGGGAGCGCACCGACGGCCACGACCACGTCGCCGGCGCCGTCGCGGCCGGGGCGGTGGGCGCGCTCGTCGCGCGGCCCGTGCCCGGCAGCCCGTGCGTCGTCGTGCCCGACGCCCTCGTCGCGCTGCAGGCCCTCGCCCGCCACGTGCTGGCCGCCCCGCCGCAGCCGCTGACGTTCGGCGTCACCGGCAGCAGCGGCAAGACGTCGACCAAGGACCTGCTGGCGCACGTGCTCGGCGACGGCACGCTGGCCCCGACCGGCTCGTTCAACAACGAGGTCGGCCTGCCGCTCACGTGCACCCGGCGCACGCCCGCCACGGCGCAGGCCGTGCTGGAGTACTCCGCCCGCGGCGTCGGCCACATCGCCTTCCTCGCGGGCATCGCCCGCCCGCACGTCGGCATCGTGCTCAACGTGGGCAGCGCGCACCTCGGCGAGTTCGGCTCGCGCGAGGGCATCGCGCGCGCCAAGGGCGAGCTCGTGGAGGCGGTGCTGCCCGGCGGCCGGGTCGTGCTCGGGTCGGACGACCCGCTCGTCACCGGCATGGCCGCGCGCGCCGGCGAGGGCGTGCGCGTGCAGCAGGTGGCGCAGCCCGACGACGTGCGGCTCGACGCCGGCGGCCGCCCGACCTTCCGCGTCGACGGCGACGAGGTGTCGCTGCAGCTCGTCGGCGCCCACCAGGTCGACAACGCCATGGCCGTGCTCACCGCGGCGTCGGACCGCCACGGCGGGCCGGTGCCGCACGCCGACGTGCTGGCGCGCCTCGCGACGGCGGTGCCGCGCAGCCGCTGGCGCATGGAGGTCACCGAGCGGGCCGACGGCGTCACGGTGGTCAACGACGCGTACAACGCCAACCCCGAGTCGATGCGGGCCGCCCTCAAGGCGCTCGCGGTGATGGGCGACGGCAAGCGCCGCCGCACGGTCGCGGTGCTCGGGCCGATGGCCGAGCTCGGCGACGACGCGCGCGAGGCGCACATGGACCTCGGCCGCCTCGTCGTGCGGCTCGACGTCACCCAGCTCGTCGTCGTCGGCGAGGAGGCCGGCGGCATCCACGCCGGCGCGGTGCTCGAGGGCTCGTGGGGCTCGGAGTCGCTGCACGTGCCCGACGTCGACGCCGCCCTCGCGCTGCTGCGGGCCGAGCTCGCCCCGGGCGACGTCGTGCTGGTCAAGGCCTCGCGGTCCGCGGGGCTCGAGAGGCTGGCAGCCGCGCTGCTGGAGGAGAGCGCATGAGGTCCGTGCTCATCGCGGCGATGACGGGTCTGATCGTCTCGCTGCTCGGCACGCCGCTGGTGGTCAAGCTGTTCCGCCGCCGCGGCTACGGCCAGGAGATCCGCGAGGACGGCCCGTCCAGCCACGCCACCAAGCGCGGCACGCCCACCATGGGCGGCACCGTCATCATCCTGGCGACCGTCATCGGCTACGGCGTCGCGCACCTGCTCGTCATCAACCAGCCGGGGCGCGGCCCGACCGCCAGCGCGCTGCTCGTGCTCGGGCTCATGGTCGGCCTCGGCGTCGTCGGCTTCCTCGACGACATCATCAAGATCCGCAAGCAGCGCAGCCTGGGCCTCACGGCCGCCGCGAAGTTCGCCGGGCAGCTGGTCTGCGGCGTCGGCTTCGCCGTCGGGGCGCTGCAGTTCGAGAACGACGCCGGCCTCACCCCGGCCTCGACCAACCTGTCGTTCGTCCGCGACTACGAGGCCATCGCGCTCGGCACCGTCGGCTTCGTGGTGTTCGCCTACGTCGTCATCACCGCCACCTCCAACGCCGTCAACCTCACCGACGGGCTCGACGGCCTCGCGACCGGCTCCAGCGCGATGGTCTTCGCGTCGTACGTCGTCATCGCGTTCTGGCAGTTCGGCAACGCCTGCACCCGCGAGCTCACGCCCGGGTGCTACGCCGCGCGCGATCCGCTCGACGTCGCCCTGCTCGCGGCCGCCGCGATGGGCGCCTGCTTCGGCTTCCTGTGGTGGAATGCCAGCCCGGCCAAGATCTTCATGGGCGACACCGGCTCGCTGGCCATCGGCGGCACCTTCGCCGGCATGGCGATCGTGACGCAGACCGAGCTGCTGCTCGTCGTGCTCGGCGGGCTGTTCGTCATCGAGACGCTGTCGGTGATCATCCAGATCGGCTTCTTCAAGGCCACCGGCAAGCGGGTGTTCAACATGGCGCCGATCCACCACCACTTCGAGCTCGCCGGGTGGGTGGAGAACACCGTCATCGTGCGCTTCTGGATCATCGCCGGGCTGGCCGTCGCCTTCGGGCTCGGCCTGTTCTACGCCGAGTACCTCTCGACCAGCCCCCTGTCGTGACCCGCTTCGACGGGCTGGTCGCCGTCGTCGCGGGGGCGGGCGTCAGCGGCGCCGCCGCGGCCCGCGCGCTGCGCGACCGCGGCGCCGACGTGGTGGTCGTCGACGGCTCCGAGGAGCGGGCCGCCCCGCTGCGCGAGGAGGGCCTGGTCGTCGTCGACGCCGACGCGCCGCCGCCCGGCACGCACCTGGTCGTCACCTCGCCCGGCTGGCGCCCCGACGCCCCGCTGCTCGTCGCCGCGCAGCGCGCCGGCGTGGAGGTCATCGGCGAGGTCGCGCTCGCGCAGCGCCTCGCCGGCCCGGGCGGCCCGGACTGGCTCGCCGTCACCGGTACCAACGGCAAGACCACGACGGTGACGCTGCTCGAGCAGGTGCTGCGCGCCGACGGCCGGCGCACCGTCGCCGCCGGCAACATCGGCCTGCCGCTCGTCGAGGCCGTGCAGGGCCCGTACGACGTGCTGGCGGTCGAGCTCTCGAGCTTCCAGCTGCACTGGTCGCCCGACGTCGTCGTGCACGCGGGCGCGGTGCTCAACGTCGCCGACGACCACGTCGACTGGCACGGCTCGGCCGACGCCTACGCGCGCGACAAGGCGCGGATCTGGGCGCACCCCGGCGCCGTCGCCGTCGGCGGCGTCGACGACCCGGTCGCCAGGCGGCTGCTGCGGGCGGCCCCCGGGCGGCAGGTCGGCTGCACGCTCGGCAGCCCGCGGGTCGGCGAGCTCGGCGTCGTCGAGCACCTGCTCGTCGACCGCGCCTTCCCGGACGTGCCGGGGGAGGCCACCGCGCTCGGCGAGCTGTCCGACGTGCGCCTCGCCGGCGACCACAACGTCGCCAACGCCCTCGTCGCCGCCGCCCTGGCCCGCGCGTACGGCGCGAGCGCCGACGCCGTCGCCGAGGGGCTGCGCCGCACCGAGCCCGGGGCGCACCGCAACGCCCTCGTCGCCGTGCACGAGGGCGTGACCTGGGTCGACGACAGCAAGGCGACCAACCCGCACGCCGCCGCGGCCAGCCTGTCGGCCCACGCGCCGGTCGTCTGGCTCGCCGGCGGGCTGCTCAAGGGCGCCCGGGTCGAGGAGCTGGTCGAGGCCGTCGCCCCGCGGCTGCGCGGGGTCGTGCTGCTCGGCACCGACCGGGCGGCCTTCGCCGAGGCGCTCGCGCGACACGCGCCCGAGATCCCCGTGGTGGAGGTCGCCCGCCTCGACACTGGCGCCATGCTCGAGGCCGTCACCGCCGCCGGCCGTCTCGCCGTGCCCGGCGACACGGTGCTGCTCGCGCCCGCCGCGGCGTCGATGGACTGCTTCCGCGACTACGCCGAGCGCGGCCGGCTGTTCGCCGAGGCCGTGCGCGTGCGCACCGGCGGGGCCGGCGCGGACGGCGGGGACACCGCGTGACGACCCTGCCCGGGCTGCCCGGCCTGTCGCTGCCGCGGCCGCGCTCCGGCGGCGAGCAGGGCCGCACGCCGGTCCTGCAGCGCCCGCTCGCCAGCTACCACCTGCTGCTCACCAGCACGGTGCTGCTGCTCGCGCTCGGCCTGGTCATGGTCTTCTCGGCCTCCAGCGTGCGGGCCTTCGACACGTACGGCTCGTCGTTCTCCATCGCCGCCAAGCAGGGCACCTTCATCGCGCTGGGCATCCCGGTGATGTGGGTCGCGTCGCGCCTGCCGGTGCGCTTCTACCGGATGGCCGGCTACCCGCTGCTGCTCGCCGCGGTGTTCCTGCTCGTGCTCGTCCTCGTGCCCGGCGTCGGCCGCACCATCGACGGCTCGACCCGCTGGATCCCGCTGCCCGGCGGCTTCAACCTGCAGCCCAGCGAGCTGGCCAAGCTCTCGCTGGCGCTGTGGGGCGCGGACCTGCTGGTGCGCAAGCGCCGCCTGCTCGGCGACTGGAAGCACCTGTTCGTGCCGCTCGTGCCCGTCGCGGTCCTGCTGCTGTTCCTCATCATGCTCGAGCCCGACATGGGCACCACGCTCGCGACCACCTCGGTGCTCATCGCCCTGCTGTGGACCGTCGGCACGCCGCTGCGCTGGTTCGCGCCGTTCGTCGCGGTCATCGCCTCGCTGGCCGCCGTGCTCGCCGTCGCCGAGCCGTACCGCTTCGCCCGCCTGGTCGCCTTCATCGACCCGTGCAGCGACGCGCAGCGCCTAGAGGGCGGCTACCAGGCCTGCCAGGGCCTGCTCGCCCTCGGCTCGGGCGGCTGGGTCGGCCTCGGCCTCGGCGCCAGCCGCGAGAAGTGGGCGGGCGGCCTGCCCAACGCCCACACCGACTACGTCTTCGCGATCATCGGCGAGGAGCTGGGGCTGCTCGGCACGCTCACCGTGCTCGTCCTGTTCGGCGTGCTGGCCTACTCCGGCGTCCGGATCGCCCAGCGGGCCGCCGACCCGTTCGTGCGCCTCACGACCGCCGGCATCACCGCCTGGCTCACCGTGCAGGCCGTCATCAACCTGGGCGCCGTCGTCGGCCTGCTGCCCATCACCGGCATCCCGCTGCCGCTGGTGTCCTTCGGCGGCTCGGCGATGCTGGCCACCATGGCGGCCATCGGCATGCTGCTGTCGTTCGCCCGGGCCGAGCCGGGCGCCGAGCGCGCCCTGGCCGCCCGCCGCCGGCAGTGGCGCCGCCGGCTCGGCCTCGCCGAGACCGCGCCGCGCGGGTCCGCCGCGACCCGCGCC
>CANKBT010000117.1 GCA_947479995.1 Frankiaceae bacterium
CGGCCCGCCGACGAGCAGGCAGCGGCCGCGCACGGCGAAGGTGAGCAGCGGCAGCAGGACGTGGCTGGAGTACGACTGCCCGGACGGCAGCGTCACCGGGGCCCGGCTGTCGCCGAGCAGGTAGGTCGCCGACGCCCCGGCCGCGGGGTCGTCGAACTCGACGTCGTAGTGCGGGCTGATGATCGCCGTGTTGACGATCCAGAAGTACGCCTGGCGCAGCTTCTCGTCGAGGCGCTCCGCGGCCGGCGGCGCGTCGACCGGGTCCTCGCCGTACAGCTCGGCGACCGACAGCGACGCGTCGGGCAGCGACGCGTCGGGCAGGGGGCGGCCGGACGGCGGCAGCGTCGGGGACGCCGAGACGTGGCCGAAGGGGGACCTCATGGCGCGGGCTCCAGCTCGGTCGGCAGGACGGTCGGGGCGGTGAGCGGCGGGGCGAGGCCCCAGCCGCGGTCGAGCAGGTCGCGCACGGCGGCGAGGGCGGTGGCCAGGCGCTCCGGCCGGCTGCCGGTGACCTCGAGCCACGGCGCCGGCTGCGCGGCGAGCACCTCGCGGAAGCGCGCCGCCATGGCGTGCCGCAGGTGCTCGCCGTCGCGCAGGCCGTCGTCGACGAAGGGGATCTCGTCGCCGGTGTGCAGGTAGAGCGCGGGCACCCGCGCGGCGGCGGCGGCGCGCACGGTCGGGCTCGGGCCGCCGACGTAGCGCTCGTGCCACACGGTCGTCGCGAGCGGGTCGGTGTCGCAGACGAGCACCGGCACGGGCGCGCGCCGTGCGGCGTCGTCCTCGGCGCGGCACTGCTCGGCGACGACGAGGTCGAACTCCGCGGTGTGCCACGGCGCGGCGAGCCCGCCGGGCCGGCGCGCCGACCAGGTGCGGCCGAACTCCGGCACCCACAGCGTGCCGAGCGCGTCGGCCAGGTCGGCGGCGAGCGTCGTCGTGCCGGTCGACTCCGCGCCGAGCACGACGACACGCCGCACGAACCACGACCGCACGGCCGGCCCCAGCGCCCACCAGTGGCCGGCGACGTCGGCCCGCACCGCGGTGCCCGACACCGGCGTCGCGCGCCGGCCCGGGTCGACCTGCACCCACCGCGCGCCGAGCCGCCGCGCCAGCTCCTCGCCGTACGCGTCGGAGGTGAGGACGGCGTCGACGGGCGCGTCGAGCATCCGCCGGGCGAGCGCGGTGTGGTGCTGCCAGGCCGACTCCGAGGCGAGGTCGACGGGCGCGTCGTCGACGGCCGTGACGACGTGCGCGCCGGGGTGCTCCTCGCGCACCCAGCCGGCGCGCACCTCGACCGGCACCGACTCGCCGCTGCTCGCGACGACCTGCACCGTGACGCGCGCGCAGAGCCGCTGCGCCGTGCGGATCAGCGCCCCGTGCCCGGCGTGCAGCGGGTAGGCCTTGAGCAGCACCAGCCCGTGCGCGTACGGCCGGCTCACGCCGGCACCGGCACCGGGCGGTCGACGCGCGCGGCGCGGTAGGCGCGCAGCCCGGAGACGCACAGGGCGAGGAAGCCGGCGTAGAGCACGGCGGTGAGCCACAGCCCCTGCGAGGCGTAGAGCCCGACGTAGACGACGTCGGCGACGATCCACACCAGCCAGTTCTCGACCCACTTGCGGTTGAGCATGAGCTGCGCGCAGAGGCTGAGCGCCGTGGTGAGCGCGTCCCAGCCCGGCACGGTGGAGTCGGTCTGCGTCGCGAGCAGCGCCCACAGCGCGGCCGTGCCGGCGACCACGCCCGCGGCCAGCACCGGCACCAGCGCCGGCGGCGTGCCCGTCGGGCGCAGCGGCGTGCGGTCCGGGCCGGCGCGCAGCCACCACCACCAGCCGAGCCCGCCGAGCACGACGTAGACGACCTGCAGGCCCGCCTGCGCGTAGAGGCCGGCGGGCACGAACAGCGCCGCGAAGGCGACGTTGTTGGCGATGCCGACCGGGAACGTCCAGACGACCTGGCGGGCGGCGAGCCACACGCACAGCGCGCCGGTGACGAAGCCGACGGCCTCCAGGGCCGTCACTCCCAGCCGCTCGCGCGCTCGACCGCCTGCAGCCAGCGCGCGTGGCTGCCGTCGTCGCGCACGCCCGCGGTCGGCGCGAACTCCCGGTCGAGCCGCCAGCCCGGGTCGTCGCCGACCGACCACACGCCCGTGCCCAGCCCCGCCATCATCGCCGCGCCGAGCGCGGTCGTCTCGAGCACCTGCGGGCGGCGCACCGGCACGCCGAGCTGGTCGGCCTGCAGCTGGCAGAGCAGGTCGTTCTCGGCCGCGCCGCCGTCGACCTGCAGCGACGGCACGGCCAGCCCCGCCTCGTCGACGATGGCGTCGACGACGTCGCGCACCTCGTGGGCGATGGCGTCGAGGGTCGCGCGGGCGAGGTGCGCGCGGGTCGTGCCGCGCGTGATGCCGAGGACGGTGCCGCGCGCGGTCGGGTCCCAGTGCGGCGCGCCCAGCCCGGTGAGCGCGGGCACGAAGACGACACCGCCCGCGTCGGGCACCGTCCGCGCGAGCGGCTCGACCTCGCCGGCCGTGCCGATGAGCTGCAGCCCGTCGCGCAGCCACTGCACGGCGGCGCCGGTGACGAACACCGCGCCCTCGAGCGCGTAGACGAGCGAGCCGTCGGGGCGCTGCCAGGCGACCGTCGTGAGCAGCCGCTCCGACAGCACCGGCGCGCTGCCGGTGTTTACGAGCACGAACGACCCCGTGCCGTACGTGCACTTGCTCGTGCCCGGGTCGAAGCAGCCCTGGCCGAACAGCGCCGACTGCTGGTCGCCGGCGATCCCGGCGACCGGCACGTCGAGGCCCAGGAACGCCGTCGGGTCGGTGCGGCCCACCTCGCCGTACGACGGGACGACCTCTGGCAGCGCGTCGACCGGCACGCCGAACAGGTCGCACAGCTCGGGCGACCACCGGCCGGTGCGCAGGTCGAGCAGCAGGGTGCGGCTGGCGTTGCCCGCGTCGGTGACGTGCCGCGCGCCGGCCGTGAGGCGCGCGACGACGTACGCGTCGACGGTGCCGACGGCGGTCGTGCCGTCGACGACGCCCTGCCAGGTGCGCGGCTCGTGCTCGGCCAGCCAGGCCAGCTTGGTGGCGGTGAAGTACGGGTCGAGGCGCAGCCCGGTCAGCTCGGCGACGCGCGGGCCGTGCGCGGCGAGGCGCTCGCAGACGCCGGTGGTGCGGCGGTCCTGCCAGACGATCGCGCGCCGCGGGGCGGCGAGCGTGCGGCGGTCCCACAGCACCGCGGTCTCGCGCTGCACCGTGACGCCGACGGCGGTGACCTCCGACGGGTCGGTGACCGCGACGCGCGCGGCCGCGATGACCGCCTGCCAGATCTCCTCGGGCTCGTGCTCCACCCACCCGGGTCGCGGGAAGTGCTGCGGGAACTCCTGGTAGCCGCGCGACTGCACCGCGCCGTCCTCGCCGACGACGAGCACGGTGACGCCGGTGGTGCCGGCGTCGATCGCCAGGACGCTCATGCCCGCGTCACGTCGGGTGCGCCTCGGCCTCGTCGAGCTGCGCGTCGGTCGCCTCGTGCGGGCCGTGCGGCTCGTGCACGCGCGCCGGGTCGTGCAGCACCACCGGCTGCACGCTGCGGCTCGGGAAGTCCTCGAGCGGCCCGCGCTCGTCGCGGTCCCACTCCGGGAACGTGAGGTCGGTCTGCAGGTAGAGCGCGAGCAGCTCGGCGACCGCCTGCACGCTCTCCAGGTGCGTGCGCTCGTGCCCGTGCGAGCTGTCGACGCCGAAGCCGACGAGGGCGGTGCGCATCTCCAGCCCGGCCTCCACGGCGCTCGCCGCGTCGGAGCGGTAGTGCCGGTAGGTGTCGCGGGTGTGCGGCACGCCGTGGTCCTGCGCGAGCGCCAGCAGCTTGCGGCTAAAGTGGTAGTCGAACGGCCCGGTCATGTCGAGCATCGCGATGTTGACGCAGTCCTCGCGCGACTGCTGCCCGGGCGCGACGACGGCGTTGTCGACGGCGATCATCTCGGCGACGTCCTTGTCGAGGCCGTGCGTCGCGCCGTGGCCGACCTCCTCGGCGATGGTGACCAGCAGGTGCGCGCCGACCATCGGCACGACGCCCGCGTCGAGCACCGCCTTGAACGCGCCGAGCGCGGCGGCGACGCCCGCCTTGTCGTCGAGGTGGCGCGAGACGACGAAGCCCGACGGCGTGATGACCGGGTTGGCGTCGAGCGCGACGTGGTCGCCGACCTGCAGCCCGAGCTCGCGCAGGCCGTCGGCGTCGTGCACGCGCTCGTCGACGCGCACCTCGACGATCGGCCAGCCGACGCCCTGGGTGTCGACCTCGTCGCCGTACTGGTGGCCCGAGGCCTTGAGCGGCAGCACCGTGCCCGTGTAGGTGCGGTGCGCGTCGTCGGTGAAGATCGTGACGCGGGCGCCCTCGGCGAAGCGGGCGCTGTGCGTGCCGACCTGCGTGACCTCGAGCCGGCCGTTGTCCTTGAGCCGCGTGACCATGCAGCCGATCGTGTCGGCATGGACCGCGATGGCGCGGTCGGGCCGGGCGCGCAGGCCGGGGAGCACGGCGTTGAGCAGGCCGCGGCGGGTGACGATGAGGTCCATGCCGAGGGCGCGGATCTCCTCGCCGATGTACTGCACCGCCTCGTCGGTGCGGCCCGTGGGGCTGGGGATGCGCAGCAGGTGCAGCAGCACGCGCTGCACGTAGTCCATGTCGACCTCGAGGCGCACGGGCACCGGGCCGTCGTCCGGGCGTCCGGCCGCCCGCGTCACCGCGCGGTCTCGGGGAACAGCAGGTCGACGAAGCGCTGCGCCGTCGGCTGCGGCTCGTGGTTGGCCAGGCCCGGCCGCTCGTTGGCCTCGATGAGCACGTGCTCGGGGCCGGCGACGTCGGGCACGAGCATGTCGAGCCCGGTCACCGGGATGTCGAGCACGCGGCTGGCGCGCACCGCCGCGGCGGCCAGGTCGGGGTGCAGCAGGTCGGTCACGTCGTGGATCGTGCCACCGGTGTGCAGGTTCGCCGTGCGGCGCACCGCCAGCGGCTCGCCGTCGGGCAGCACGTCGGCCAGGTCGCGGCCCTGCGCGCGCACCGTCCGCACCGTCGCCTCGTCGAGCGGCACGGTCGACTCGCCGCGCGTCGCGGCCGCCCGGCGGCGGCTCAGCGCCTCGACCAGCTCGGCGACGGTCGAGCGGCCGTCGCCGAAGACGGTGGCCGGGCGGCGCACCGACGCGGCGACCACCTCGTGGCCGATGACGACGACCCGGAGGTCCTGGCCGTCGACGCACTCCTCGAGCAGCACGTCGGGGCAGTGGGCGCGCGCGACCTCGACGGCGCGCGCGAGCTCCTCCTCGCTCGTCACCCCGACGGTGATGCCGCGGCCCTGCTCGCCGCGCGCGGGCTTGACGACCAGCTCGCCGACCTCGTGCAGCAGCGCCAGGTCGTCCGGCCCGCCGGTCGCCGACGCGCCGCGCGGCACCGACAGCCCGGCGCGCTCGAACAGCCGGCGCGTGACGCGCTTGTCGTCGCAGCGGCTCATCGCGACGGCCGTCGTCAGCTCCGACAGCGACTCGCGCGTGCAGATGCTGCGGCCGCCGTGCGTGAGGCGCAGCTCGCCCCACTCGGGGTCGACCACCTCCACGCCGATGCCGCGCCGGCGCGCCTCGTCCGCGACGATCCGGGCGTACGGGTTGAGCGCGCGGTAGGCCGCCGACGCGGGGCCGACGAACAGCCGCTCGTTGATGACGTTCTTGCGCTTCACGCTGAGCACCGGGACGCGCGTGAAGCCGACGCGCTCGTAGAGCGAGATGGCCTTGCGGTTGTCGTAGAGCACGGTGAGGTCGACGTAGGACCGGCCGCGGTCGCGGTAGTGCTCGGCGAGCGCCCGCGTGAGCCGCTCGCCGATGCCGGCCAGGCGCGACTGCGGGTCGACGGCGAGGCACCACAGGCTGGTGCCGCCCTCGCTGTCGCCGAAGGCCTCGACGTGGTCGATGCCGGTGACCGTGCCGAGCAGGTCGCCGGTGAAGGGGTCCTCGGCGACGAGGTAGGTGAACGACGGGGACGCGGCGTTGGCGAGCACGAGCGCGGGGTCGGCGGGCAGCATGCCGGCCGACGCGTAGACGGCGTTCTGCCGCCGGGCGTCCTCCTCGTCGCGCAGCGGGCGGATCACCGCGGGGTGCGCGCGGCCGCCCTCGCGGTAGCCGTCGAGGTCGAGGCGGTAGGTGTGCGACGGGTCGACGAACAGCTCGGCCGGGTAGCGGGCGATGAGCACGTGCGGCTCGCGCGGGTAGACGCAGATGTCGCGCCGCCCGCTCTCCTCGTCGCGCAGCGCGTCGCGCAGGTCGTCGAGGTCGGTGAACGTCTGTCCGAACACGATGCGGCCCCAGCCGCAGTCGAGCACCACGTCGTGCCGCAGCCCCTCGGGCAGGTCGGCGTCGGGCCGGTGCCAGCGGGTGCTCAGCGGCCCGGTCGACGGGCCGTCCGCGCTCACGGCCGGCTGCCGCCGCGCCCGGCGAGGCGGCGGCTCACAGGCCGTGCTCCTGCAGCCACATCTCGAGCAGGGCCACCTGCCACAGCGGGTTGCCGCCGAGCGGGGTCAGGGCGTCGTTCGGCGAGGCCAGCAGCTTGTCGACCGCCTCGGCGCGGAACAGCCCGCGGTCGCGCGCGGCCCGGCTGTGCAGCGCGTCGCGCACCCGCTCCAGGAAGCCGCCCTCGAGGTGGGTCAGCGCCGGCACCGGGAAGTAGCCCTTGGGCCGGTCGATGACCTCCGACGGGATGACCTGCCGCGCGGCCTGCTTGAGCACGCCCTTGCCGCCGTGCGCGAGCTTGAGCTCCGGCGGGCACTGTGCCGCGAGCTCGACGAGCTCGTGGTCGAGGAACGGCACGCGGGCCTCGAGGCCGAAGGCCATCGTCGTGTTGTCGACCCGCTTCACCGGGTCGTCGACGAGCATCACCTCGGTGTCGAGGCGCAGCGCGCGGTCGAGACCGGTGGCCGCGCGGCCCTTGCCGAAGTGCGCGCGCACGAAGGCGAGCGACGCGTCGTCGGCGGGGGCGTGGTCGTCGCTGAGCAGGTCGAGCACGCCGCCGTGCCCGCGGTCGAAGAAGGCGGTGGCGTACGCGCCGAGCGGGTCGTCGGACTCGTGGACCGGCGGGTACCAGTGGTAGCCGGCGAAGACCTCGTCGGCGCCCTGGCCGGACTGCACGACCTTGACGTGCCGCGAGACCTCCTGCGACAGCAGGTAGAACGCGACCACGTCGTGGCTGACCATCGGCTCGCTCATGGCGCGCACCGCGCGGTCCAGCGCCGGCAGCACCTCGCTCGGCGGCACGAGCATCTTCGTGTGGTTCGTGCCGAACCGCTGCGCGACGACGTCGGAGTAGACGAACTCGTCGCCGCTGCGGCCGCCGACCGCCTCGAAGCCGATGCTGAAGGTGCGCAGGCCCTGCTGGCCCTGCTCGGCGAGCAGCCCGACGACGAGCGAGGAGTCGACGCCGCCGGACAGCAGCACGCCGACCTCGACGTCGCTCACCATGCGCCGGCGCACCGCCGTGCGCAGCGAGTCGAGGACGGCGTCCTCCCAGTCGCGCGCGGACCAGCCGGCCTTGGCCGGGTCGCGCTCGTACGGCGGCTCCCAGTAGACGTGCTCGCGCGTCGTGCCGTCGGGCTCGTAGACGCGCACCGTCGCGGGCGGCAGCTTGCGCACGCCGCGCAGCACCGTGCGCGGCGCGGGGACGACGGAGTGGAACGACAGGTACGCGTGCAGCGCCGCGGTGTCGAGCGTCGTGTCGACGCCGCCGCCGGCGAGCAGCGCGGGCAGGGTGCTCGCCCAGCGCACCGCGCCGTCGACCTCGGCGACGTAGAGCGGCTTGACGCCGAGCCGGTCGCGCATGAGCACGACGCGGCCGGTGTCGCGCTCCACGAGCGCGACGGCGAACATGCCCTTGAGGTGGTCGACGACGTCGAGGCCCCACTCGGCGTAGCCCTTGAGCACGACCTCGGTGTCGCCGTGGCTGAAGAAGCGGTGGCCGCGCGCCTCGAGCTCGGCGCGCAGCTCCGGGTAGTTGTAGACGCAGCCGTTGAAGGTGACGGTCAGGCCGAGCTCGCCGTCGACCATCGGCTGCTGCGCGCACTCCGACAGGTCGATGACCTTGAGCCGGCGGTGGCCCATCGCGACCGGGCCGGCGGCCCAGACGCCCACGCCGTCCGGCCCGCGGTCGGCCATCGTGGCGGTCATCCGCAGCACGGCCTCGACGTCGGCCCCGGACCCGTCGCGGCGCAGCTCGCCGCTCAACCCGCACATGCGCCCAGTCTTCCCCGACGCCGGCGACGCTCGAAACACGGAGCAGGTCACACTGGGGCGTGCGCTTCTGGTACGACACCGAGTTCATCGAGGACGGCCGGACCATCGACCTGGTGTCCATCGGCGTGGTCGCCGAGGACGGGCGGGAGTACTACGCCGTCTCGAC
>CANKBT010000118.1 GCA_947479995.1 Frankiaceae bacterium
GCCAAGCACGCGCTCGTCGCGGTGCGCGAGACGCTCCGGCTCGAGCTCGTCGAGCGCGGGGTGCGCGTCAGCGAGGTGGCGCCCGGCATGGTCGCGACCGAGGAGTTCTCGCTCGTGCGCTTCGCCGGCGACCGCGCGCGGGCCGACGCCGTCTACGAGGGCGTCGAGGCCCTCACCGCCGACGACGTCGCCGACGTCGTCGCCTGGGTCGCGAGCCGGCCGGCGCACGTCAACGTCGACCTCGTGCAGGTGACTCCGCAGCAGCAGGCGGCGGCGCACAAGGTCGTCCGCCGCTGACGCGGGGGCTCACCCCAGGGCGGCGACCGCCGCGTCGAGGAGCACCTCGACGTCGTCGTCGGTGACGCCGCCGCGCTTGCGGGCGGTGTCCCAGGCGGCGAAGAAGCCGCCGAGCGCGACGTGCGCGCGCAGCACCCGCGCGCGCGGCGCGCCCTCCTCGACGAGCGCCTCGGCCATGCGCTCGCCGAGCTCGACGCCCTCGACCTGCAGCTCGCCGCACGAGGCGGCCACCGACGGGTCGGTGGTGAGGATGCCGAGCAGCGGGCTGGCGTCGTCCAGCACGGCACGCAGCGCCCGCAGCAGGCGCCGCGGGTCGGCCGGGCGCGGGGCGCCCTCGAGGTCGGCCACCAGCGCGCGGAAGCGCGCGAGGTAGGGGTCGAGCAGCGCCGCGACGATCTGCTCCTTGACCGGGAAGTGGTAGTGCACCGCGGCCTTGGTGACCGCGAGCTCCTCGGCGATGTCGCGGATCGAGGTGCCGGCGTAGCCGCGCTCGGCGAACAGGTGCAGCGCGCTGTCGAGGATGCGCTGCCGGGTGTCGCCGCGCGCGGCCCCGGGCGGCGTCCTGGGCCCCGGCGTGCTCCCCGGCGTCGTGCCCGGCGTCGTCGGCGTCGTCATCGCGCTCCATGCTGCCCCAGGCGCCGCGCGCTGCGGTCGGCTGTGACGCACCTTACTTGACGACCGGTAAGTGGCGTCGGCAGTCTGGCGGCACCCCCCGGACCCTGGAGACCCCGTGCGCACGCTCGCCCGCTTCAGCTTCCGCCGCCGGCGCCTCGTGCTCGCGGTGTGGCTGTTCCTGCTCGTGCTCGTCGGCGCCCTCGTCGGCACCGTCGGCACCGGCTACAACGACGAGTTCTCCCTGCCCGACACCGAGTCGGCGCGGGCCTTCGACCTGCTGCAGGAGGTCGCGCCGGACGCCTCGGGCGACCAGGTCACCGCCGTCGTCGCCGTCGAGGAGGGCAGCGTCCTCGACGCCCCGGCCCGCGAGCGCTTCACCGCCGCGCTGGACGCCGTCGCCGCGCTCGACACCGTCGCGACCGTGCAGTCGCCGTACGCCCCCGGGGGCGAGGTGCAGGTCTCGCAGGACGGGCGGATCGGCTTCGCGACGGTCGTGCTCGACGGCGTGCTGCCCAACGACATCGACTACGAGCAGGCGCAGGAGGTCGTCGAGACCCTCACGTCGTTCAGCGACGAGGGCGCCGGCGTGCAGGTCGAGGTGACCGGCAGCGCCGCGGCCGGCGTGCCCGAGCAGGGCGCCGCCGAGCTCATCGGCCTGGCCGCCGCGGCCGTCGTGCTGTTCCTCGTCTTCGGCTCGCTCGTGGCGATGAGCCTGCCGCTCATCACCGCCGTGCTGTCGATCGCCGTGAGCGTCGGCGCCGTCGGCCTGCTCGCCAACGCCTTCACCGTCGCGACCTTCGCGCCGACCCTCGCCGTGCTGCTGGGCCTCGGCGTCGGCGTCGACTACGCGCTGTTCATCGTCACGCGCCACCGCCAGGGGCTGCTCGAGGGGCGCACGCCCGAGGAGGCCGCGGTCGCGGCCCTCGACACCTCCGGCCGCGCCGTGCTGTTCGCCGGCCTGGTCGTCTGCATCGCGCTGCTCGGCCTGTTCGCCCTGGGCCTGTCGTTCCTCTACGGCGTCGCGCTCGCCGCCTCGCTGTCGGTCGCCACCACCGTCGTCGCCTCGCTCACCCTGCTGCCCGCGCTGCTCGGCTTCTTCGGCCGCAAGGTGCTGCCCAAGAAGCTGCGCGGCGAGGTGCCGACCGCCGCCCTGCAGGAGGAGTCGGCCGGCTGGCGCCGCTACACCGCCGCCCTCGAGCGCCGGCCGCGGCTGTTCGCCGCCGTCGCCCTGGCCGTCATGGTCGCGCTCGCGCTGCCGCTCGGCGCCATCCGGCTCGGCCTGGCCGACCAGGGCAGCGACGCCGAGGAGTCGACGACCCGCCAGGGCTACGACCTGCTCGCCGAGGGCTTCGGCCCGGGCTTCAACGGCCCCCTGCTGCTCGTCACCGACCTCGGCGACAGCGCCGACACGGCGGCCACCGAGCGCCTCGTCGCGGCCGTCTCCGCCGACCCCGACGTCGCGACCGTCACCCCCACCGCGTACGTCGGCGGGGCCGAGCCGGGCGTGCCCGCGCCCGGCGGGGCGGGCATCACGACCGTCTACCCGGCGTCCGCGCCGCAGGACGAGGCGACCAGCGACCTCGTCGAGCGGCTGCGCACCGAGACCGTCCCGCAGGCGGTCGAGGGCTCCGGGCAGGACGTCTACGTCGGCGGCGCGACCGCGATCTTCGAGGACTTCAACGACGCCATCGCCGCCAAGCTCCCGCTGTTCGTCGGCGTCGTCGTGCTGCTGTCGTTCCTGCTGCTCATGACGGTCTTCCGCTCGGTCGTCGTCGCCTCGCTCGCAGCGGTCGCCAACCTGCTGTCGGCCGGCGCGGCGTTCGGCGTGGTCGTCGCGGTCTTCCAGTGGGGCTGGGGCGCCGAGCTCATCGGCGTCGACCGCACCGGGCCGATCCTGTCGTTCCTGCCGGTGCTGCTGTTCGCGATCCTGTTCGGCCTGTCGATGGACTACGAGGTCTTCCTGCTCTCGCGCGTCCACGAGGAGTGGGTGCACCGCGGCGACAACCGCGAGGCCGTCCGGCACGGGCTCGCGGCGACCGGCCGCACCATCACCGCCGCCGCGGCGATCATGGTCATGCTGTTCCTGGCCTTCGTGCTCGGGCCGGACCTCATCATCAAGCTCTTCGGCCTGGGCCTGGCCGTCGCCGTCCTGCTCGACGCGCTCGTCGTGCGCATGGTGATCATCCCGGCCGTGATGTTCGTGCTCGGCGAGCGCAACTGGTACCTGCCGAAGTGGCTCGACCGCGTGCTCCCGCGCCTCGACGTCGAGGGCAGCAGCCACAGCTCGCTCGCCGAGCGCGAGCCCGCCCGCGTCTAGCGCCCCGCACGACCGGGTCGTACGCGCGCCGGACCGCCGTGATCGAGCAGCGGTGCTGCGGTCTCGACCCCGAGACAGCAGCACTGCTGCTTGATCACGAGGCCGAGGGCGTGCGGGGGACGGCTCAGGCGCCGGCGAGGGCCGCGCGCACCTGGTCCTCGAAGCCGAGCAGGTCGCGGGGCACGAGCGCGCGGATCGGCGCGGCGTCGGCGACGACCTCGTTGCGCAGCGACTCGACGAGCGTGGCCGCCTCGTCGCCGTCGACGTCGGTGAGCAGGCGCACGCCGACCGCGGCGGCGGCGTCGGGCAGCGCGGGCAGGCCGACGAGCCGGTGCGACGTGCCGAGCACCTCGCCGGTGCGCTCGAGCAGCTCGCCGTACGTCATGACGTCGGGCCCGCCGATCTCGTAGACCTGGCCGTGGGCCTCCTCGCGGCCGAGCACGCCGACGAGGTAGGCGACCGCGTCGGCGACGCCGATCGGCTGCACCTTGACGTCGCGCCAGGGCCCGACGGGCAGCACCGGCAGCTTCTCGACGAGCTGCTTGAGGATCTCCCACGACAGCGAGCCCTCGCCGAGCACGAGCGCCGCGCGCAGCACGGTCGTCGGCACCCCGGCGGCGCTCAGCGCCGACTCGACGTCGCGGCGGCTCTGCAGGTGCTCGGACAGGCCGTCGGCGTCGGCGCCGCCGTCCTCGTCGCCGAGCCCGCCGAGGTAGACGATCTGCCGCACGCCGACGGCCGCGGCGCCGAGGCCGAGGTCGCGGGCGACCTGCACGTCGTGCGTGCCGACGTCGTCGCGGCCGATGGCGTGCACGAGGTAGACGACGGCGTCGCAGCCGGTCATCGCCTCGGCCAGCGAGCCCGGGTCGTCGACGTCGCCGCGCACGGGCGTGCCCTCGCCGTCGTAGTCGTCGGGGTGCCGGGTCATGGCCCGCACCTCGTGCCCCGCCCGCACGAGCTCCGGGACGAGGCGGCTGCCGATGAACCCGGTCGCACCGGTGACGAGGACGCGCACGAGCGACCCCTGCCCCGTGGGGCGTGCAGGATGCCGGACGTGACGAGGCAGAAGCGGTACGCCGCCGGCCGGGCCCGCGCCCTGGGCCTCGCGACGCGCGGCACGACCGCCCCGCAGCGGCTGCGCCGGGTCGACCGCTGGCTGGTCGCGGTGCACGGCGACGTGCTGCGCCGCGCGGCCGACCCGCTCGTCGTCGACCTCGGCTACGGCGCCACGCCCGTGACCGCCGTCGAGCTGCACGGCCGGCTGCGCGCGCTGCGGCCGGACGTGCGGGTCGTCGGCCTGGAGATCGACCCCGAGCGGGTGGCGGCCGCGCAGCCGGCGGCGGCCGACGGGCTGGCGTTCCGGCGCGGCGGCTTCGAGCTGGCCGGGCTGCGGCCGGTGGTGGTGCGGGCGCTCAACGTGCTGCGGCAGTACGACGAGGCGGCCGCCGCCGACGCCTGGCGGGTGCTGCAGGGCGGCCTCGCGCCCGGCGGCCTGCTCGTCGAGGGCACCTGCGACGAGGTCGGCCGGCGGGCCGCCTGGGTGGCGCTCGACGCCGACGGCCCGCGGACGCTGACGCTGGCGGCGCACCTGGCGACGCTCGAGCGGCCGTCGTCGCTCGCCGAGCGGCTGCCCAAGGCGCTCATCCACCGCAACGTGCCGGGTGCCGGCGTGCACGCGCTGCTGCAGGAGCTCGACGCGGCGTGGGACCGCGCGGCGCCGCTCGCGGCGTACGGGCCGCGGCAGCGGTGGGTGGCGGCGTGCGCGGCGCTGGACCGCCCGCGCGACGACCGCCGGTCGCGCCTCGGCGAGCTCACCGTGCCGTGGGGCACCGTCGCCCCCTGAGCGCACCGGCCCCGGACGCGCCGGCGGCGCCGGTCCCCGGGTCAGGGGGGCGGCGCCGCGGCGGTGCGTGCGTAGGGGGGGCTAGCGCTCCTCGAGGAGCAGCGCGAGCTCGGCGTCGAGGTCGACGACCTCCTCCTCGCTGCCGGTGGGCACCGCGAGGTAGGTGGACTGCAGGAACTCGACGAGGGCGTTGCGGTCGATCTCGAACAGCGCGGAGCCGGAGGGCGAGGCCATCGCGATCGACACGACGCGCTCCTCGCCGGCGACCGACGGCCACACCCGGACGTCGCCCTCGCCGACCGGGCCGGCGACGCCGTCGGTGAGCAGCTGGCGGGCGAACATCCACTCGACGACGCCGTCGCCCTCGCCACCGGTGTGGAAGGCCACGCGGACGGCCCACGGGTCGTCGGCGCGGTAGCGCGCCGCCGCGGCGACCGGGAGGCTCGGGCCGCCGGGGACGACGAGGCGGAGCTCGAGCTCGGCGGTGACGGTCGCGATGTGGGTCACGGGGGTGCCTCTCGGGCGGGGGTGGCGCGGTCTGCGCGGGCACTAGCAGGAACGAGTACCACAGGGGGCGGTGACGGGCCAGGGCCCGGTCCACCCGTACGGGCGACGCCAGAACGGGACAGGCCCGGACAGAGGGGCCGCGGCCGGCGGGCCCGCCGTTCGGCGACGGCCGCTCCGGGGTACGGGCGGCGCATGGCGGACGAGCTGGTGGTGCTGCGCGGCGGGGTCCGCGACGGCGAGTCGACGACGGTGCAGGAGGGCGTCCGCGTGCTGCACGCGGCGAGCGACGCCCCCGGGCTGCTCGAGGTCTACGAGGCGAACGGCGAGACGGCGCCGCTGCGCGGCAACGACGAGCCGGCGCTGGTCTTCGTGCACGTCGGCCAGGAGCCGGCCGCCGAGCTCGGCGGGGCCGACGGCGCCCCCGAGCTGCAGCAGGGCAGCAGCTAGGGCCGGCTAGTACCAGGGCCCGCGCAGGCCCTGCAGGGCCGGGCGGACGTCGACGAGGTAGACGATCGAGGCGACGGCGCCGACCGCGCCGAAGATGCCGAGCACGCCGAAGAAGAAGACGAAGAACGCCGACCCGGCGAGGATCGCCGCCCACGCCGGCTTGCTCAGCTTGCCCGCGGCCGCGAAGCCCTCGGCCGGGCGCCGGGCGCAGTCGACGAGGCCGAACAGGGCGAGGGCGACGACGGCCAGCTGCAGCAGGAGCAGCAGGCCGGCTTCGAAGGAGAGCACGCGCCCATCCTCCCGCACCGGCCCCGGACGCGCACGACCCCCGGGCTCGGGGAGCACCGGGGGTCGGGCGGACTGCGGCGGGAGCGTGCTCCCGAGGGGGTGGCTAGCCGAGCTTGGCGGCGGCGTCCTCGACGGCCTTGCCGCCCGACTTGGCGGACTTCTTGGCGGCGGCGGCGGAGGCCTCGGCCTTCTTCACGGCCTCCTTGCCCTCGGCGATGGCGGCCTCGGTGGAGGGCTGGCGGCGGATCTGCGCGACGAGGCGCTCGCCGCGCTGCACGAGGGAGCTGTAGGTCTCCTGGGCCTCGGTGCGGGCCTTGGCGACGCGGCCCTGGACCTCGGTGCGGAGCGCCTCGGCCTTGGTGGTGACGGTGCCGCGGACCTCGGTGGCGCGGGCCTGGGCGGTCTCCGGCAGGGCCTTGACCTGGGCCGGCACGGCGGCGGTGCGCTCGCTGACCTTGGCCTGCAGCTCCTTGCCCTTGGCCTGCACGTCCGCGGGGACGTCCTTGACCTGCTCGAGGGCGAGGTCGGCCACGCCGACGGCGGCGAAGGCCGGCTTGAGGACCTCGTCGCGCGAGACGGTCGGCAGGGTCGGGAGGTTCTTGACGGTGAAGCGGCCGGTGATCGTGCTGCCGGTCTTGTCGACGTCGACGTCGGCCTTGGGGGCGGTGGCGGTGGTCATGCGAGGTCCTCCTGGGACGCGGTGCCGCCTGCGCTGGTCACAGGGGCGGGGGTGTGAGGGGTGGTCGGGCTCGACCCGTCCGCCGGAGCCGCCGCGGGTGCCAGGGCGGCGTTCTCCTTGCGGAAGGAGTCGTAGATCTCGAGCAGCACGTGCTTCTGCCGGTCGGTCAGGCCCTCGTCGGAGGAGATGACGTCGCGCACGACGCCCCCCTCCCGCTGCTCGAGGATCCCGGCCTGGACGTACAGGGCCTCCGCGGAGACCCGCAGCCCCTTGGCGATCTGCTGCAGGATCTCGGCGCTCGGCTTGCGCAGCCCCCGCTCGATCTGGCTGAGGTAGGGGTTGCTCACCCCCGCGAGGGAGGCGAGCTGGCGGAGCGAGATCTGGTTGGAGCGCCGCTGCTCACGGATGTAGTCACCGAGGCGGTGTCCCGCGTCGGCGACCGTGTCCAGGGGCTCCTTCATGTCCCTGACGACGCTAGAGCGCGGTGCTAGCAACTGCAAGCGGTACGGCTAGCACTGCGCGGTGAGGCTGCTCACACGGCAGGCCGACGTGCGGCGCGGGCAGGCACGAACGATGCTCGGGACGCCCGTCCCGCTCGAGGAGGCGCCGTGCCCCCCTCCCCTGCCGTCGGTCCCCGGCACCCCGACGACCCGGACCCCGACGACGCGTACGCCGCCGGCGTGCCCGACAGCGCGTGAGCCGCGGACGAGCGCGCCCGCGCGCGCGGCCGGGTCGAGGTCTTCAACGCCACCCGCCCCGGCGGGCTGGACGGCTGGACCATGGACCTGCAGCAGTACGAGCTGGTGCGCGACGCCCTGCTCGCGCACGTCCGCGAGCACGCCGGCGCCGACGGCACCGTGCTGCTCGAGGACGCGACCGCCGACGTGCAGGAGCGGTCCGGCGCGCACCCCGCCTTCCCGGGCGGCCGCCTCACCAACGACGTCCGCTACGTCAAGGTCGACCTCGCGGCGCGCGGGCAGCTGCGCCGCGTGCCCGGCAGCAGCCCGCAGCGCCTGCGCCTGCCGCTCGGGGGCTAGGCGCGGCGGCGGGCTCGCCCGCACGCCGTCAGGGGACGATGCGCTCCGCGCGGTAGCGGTCGACGAGGCGCAGCAGCGACCGCTCGGTGCTGACCCAGCCGGTGTAGCCGAGCAGGCGGCTGCGCGTCATGTCGGCGAAGACCTCCTGCTCGCGGCCCAGGTCGGCGTCGGTGTGCCACCACGAGGCGACCCGCGCGAGGTCGGGCTCGACGAGCCCGTGCTCGGCCACCAGCTCGGCCCACACGGCCTCGGCGCCGGCCATCTGCTGCGCGAGCGGCTGCACGGCGTCGCCCGGGCCCTGCGGCTCCACGCCGAGGTGGGCGGCCAGGCGCGGCCACAGGCGGCGCCAGCGGACGACGTCGCCGTCGACGACGTTGAA
>CANKBT010000119.1 GCA_947479995.1 Frankiaceae bacterium
ACGACGAGCGGGATGCGGCGGCGCACCGCCTGCACGACCGCGACGACCACGAGGATCAGCGCGACGAGCAGGAGCAGCCCGCGGACGGCGCCGCTCGCGCGCAGCTGGATGGCGTCGGCGTAGCCGAACAGGCCGGCGCCCGCGGCCAGGCCACCGGGCCGCCAGTTGCCGAAGATGACCGCCGCCAGGCCGATGAAGCCGCGGCCAGCGGTCTGGCCCTCGCGGTAGATCGAGCCGACGACCAGCGCGGCCCCGCCGAGGCCGGCGAGCGCGCCGGAGACGGTCACGGCGACGTACTTCAGGCGGTAGACCGGCACGCCGAGCGAGTCGGCCGCGACGGGGTTCTCGCCGACCGAGCGCAGCCGCAGGCCGAACGGCGTGCGCCACAGCACGTAGAACGACAGCGGCACGAGCAGCACCGCCAGCAGGGTGAGCAGGCTGACGTCGGTGGTGAGGCCGCGCAGCACGCCGGCGAGGTCGGACAGCAGGAACCAGCCGCGGCCCTCGAGGTCGCCGAGCAGGTCGGGCCCGTCCGACAGCACGGGCAGGCTGAACGACGAGATCGGGTCGACGATCGCCGACTGCGTCTCGCTGGCGCCCGGCACCTGCCCGTCGCCGTACGCGACGGAGCTGAGGTACTGCGCGACGCCGGCGCCGAGCAGGTTGATCGCGACGCCGGAGACGACGTGGTCGACGCCGAAGGTGACGGTGGCGACCGCGTGCACGAGCCCTCCGACGGCGCCGGCGACGACGCCGAGCAGCACGCCCAGCCACGGGCTGTCGTACGTGATGCCGGCCCACGCGCCGAACCAGGTGCCGAGGATGAGCATGCCCTCGAGGCCGATGTTGACGACGCCGGCGCGCTCGGCCCACAGGCCGCCGAGGCCGGCCAGGCCGATCGGCACGGCGAGGCGCAGCGCGGCGCTCACGGTGCCGCTCGAGGTGATGTCGGCGCTGTCGGAGACGACGCGCACGACCGACAGCAGCACCACCAGGCCGAGGCCGATGAGCGCGACCCTGGCCGGGCCGCCGAGCGCGCTGCGCCGGCGGTCGACGGTGCTGGCGGGCGACTCCACGGCGACCGGCCGGTCGGGCCCGGTCACGCGCGGTCCCCGGTGGCGGCGCGGACGGCCCGCTCGGCCTGCGCGACGCCGACGCGGCGCACGACCTCGTAGGCGACGACGACGGAGAGCACGATGGTGCCCTGCATGATCACGTAGATCTCCGTGGGGACGTCGATGCGCTGCAGCGTCGCCGACGAGCGCTCGAGGAAGGCGAACAGCAGCGCCGCGAAGGCGATGCCGACGGGGGAGTTGCGGCCGAGCAGCGCCACGCCGATGCCGGTGAGGCCGAGGCCGGAGGTGAACTCCAGGCCGTAGTCGTAGGTGTCGCCGAGCACCTGCGCCAGGCCGACGAGGCCGGCGACGCCGCCGGACAGCAGCATCACCGTGACCGTCATGCGCTTGGCGTCGACGCCGCTGGCGACGGCCGCGGACGGCGACAGGCCGGTGGCCTTGAGGTCGAAGCCGAAGCGGCTGCGCCCGACGAGCAGCCAGTACAGGACGCCGACGAGCACGGCCACGAGCACGAAGCCGTTGAGCGAGGTGCCCTGCGGCAGCGTCACGCCGAGCGCCTCGAGCGGCGCGTCGAGCGTCGGGAAGCGGCCGCTCGGCGCGATCTCGGGCGTCGCCTGGTTGTTGCTGCCCTCGACCCGCTCCTGCAGGTAGGTGGCGAGGAGGTACGCCGCGAGGCCCGCCGCGATGACGTTGAGCATGATCGTGGAGATGACCTCGCTGACGCCGCGGGTCGTCTTGAGCACGCCGGCGACGCCGGCCCAGGCGGCGCCGACGCTCACGGCGACGAGCACGATGAGCAGCACGTGCAGGACGGCGGGCAGCTCGACCGCGGCCCCTGCCGCCGCGGCGAGCAGGGCGGCCAGCTGGTACTGGCCCTCGACGCCGATGTTGAACAGCCCCATGCGGAAGCCGATCGAGACGGCGAGGCCGGCCAGGTAGAGCGGCACGCCGTTGTTGACCGTGATGAGCACCGAGCGCAGGTCACTGCCCTCGGCGAGCATCGTCTCGTAGACGGTGAACGGGTCGCTGCCGCTGACGACCAGCGCGATGGACGAGACGGCCAGCGCCACGACGGCCGCGAGCAGCGGCGCGGCGACGGCGAGCAGCAGCGCCCGGCCGTCGACGCGCGGGGCGCGGCGCAGCGGGCCGGGGTCGAGGCGCTCGGGGGCGGCGGTGCTCACGCGGCGGCGCCCGTCATCGCCGAGCCGAGCGACTCGGGGGTGGTGCCGGCCGGGTCGAGCGTCGCGACGAAGCGGCCGCGCAGCATGACGACCAGGGTGTCGGACAGCCCGATCAGCTCCTCGAGGTCGGCCGACACGAGCAGGACCGCGAGGCCCTGCGCGCGGGCGGTGCGCAGGTGGTCCCACAGCTGCGCCTGGGCGCCGACGTCGACGCCGCGGGTCGGGTGGGAGGCGACGAGCAGCGTCGGCGCGCCGCTCATCTCCCGGCCGACGACCAGCTTCTGCTGGTTGCCGCCGGACAGGGCGAACGCCGGCACCGAGACGCCCGGCGTCTTCACGCCGTACTCCTCGACGATGCGCGCGGTGTCGGCGCGCGCGGCCCGGCGGTCGATCCACGGGCCGCGGCGGGCCGGCCGGCGGCCCTGGTGGCCGAGCACGCGGTTCTCCCACAGCGAGGCCGACAGCAGCAGGCCCTGGCGGTGGCGGTCCTCGGGCACGTAGCCGATGCCGCCCTCGCGGCGCGCCCGCGTCGACCAGCCGGAGACGTCCTGGTCGCCGAGGCGCACCGTGCCGGTCGAGGCGCGCAGCCCGAGCAGCGCCTCGACGAGCTCGACCTGCCCGTTGCCCTCGACGCCGGCGATGCCGAGCACCTCGCCGCGGCGGATGCGGAAGGAGACGTCGTCGACGACGGGGCGGCCCTCGGGGCTGCGGACCGACAGGTGCTGCACGTCGAGCTGCACGACGTCGGTGACGGTCGACTCGCGGGTCTCGGGCGTCGGCAGCTCGCTGCCGACCATGAGCTCGGCGAGCGCCCGCGGCGTCGTGCCCTGCGCCGGCACCGTGGTGACGGTGGTGCCGGCGCGCAGCACCGTCACGGCGTCGGCCACGCGCAGCACCTCGTCGAGCTTGTGGCTGATGAACACGACCGCGACGCCCTCGGCGCGCAGCCCGGCCAGCGAGGCGAACAGCTCGTCGACCTCCTGCGGCACGAGCACCGCGGTGGGCTCGTCGAGGATGAGCACGCGCGCGCCGCGGAAGAGCACCTTGAGGATCTCGACGCGCTGGCGGTCGCCGACGCCGAGCTCCTCGACGAGCGCGTCCGGGTCGACGCCCAGGCCGTAGCGCTCGGACAGCTCGAGGATCCGCGCGCGGGCCGTGCGGGTGTCGAGCCGCCCGCCGCGCCGGGGCTCCGCGCCGAGGACGACGTTCTCCAGGACCGTGAGGTTGTCGGCCAGCATGAAGTGCTGGTGGACCATGCCGATGCCGGCGTCGATGGCGTCCGAGGCGCTCTTGAACGCGACCTCCGCGCCGTCGACGCGGATGACGCCCTCGTCGGGGCGCTGCATCCCGTACAGGATCTTCATCAGCGTCGACTTGCCGGCGCCGTTCTCGCCGACGACGGCGTGCACCTCGCCGGCCTGCACCGACAGGTCGACGTCGCGGTTCGCGACCACGCCGGGGAACCGCTTGGTGATGCCGGCGAGCTCCACGACGGGAGTGCTCACGGGGTGCGCCCTTTCGACGAGCGGGGGGACGGGGACGGGCCCGGGACCACCCTGCCACGAGGAGCAGGGCGGGCCCGGGCCCGTGTCACGCGCGTGCGGTCGCGCCCGAGGCGGGCGCGGCGGCGGTCAGGGGGTCGAGGGGACCGTGATCTCGCCGTCGATGATCTGCTGCTTGAGGTCCTCGAGCTGCGCCGAGATGTCGTCGACGAAGCCGCCCGAGGTGGCGTACGTGATGCCGTCGTTGCTGAGGTCGAAGGTCGTCACGGCCTCGATGGTCTCGCCGTTGACGAACTTCTCGAGGGAGTCGAACACCGCGACGTCGACGCGCTTGAGCATCGAGGTGAGGATGACCGGCTGCAGCTCGGGGTTGGACGCGCCGACCGACTCGTACTGGTCGGAGTCGACGCCGATGGCGAGCTTGTCCTTGGCGAGGGCGCTCTGGAACACGCCGACGCCGGAGCCGCCGGCCGCGGCGTAGACGACGTCCGCGCCGTTGTCGTACATGCCGTTGGCGCTCTCGGAGCCGCCCGCCGGGTCGTTGAAGCCCGAGAAGTCCGGCGGCTGCGACAGGTAGGCCGTCTGGACGGTGATGCCCGGCTTGGCCTGCTCGGCGCCGGCGGCGAAGCCGGCCTCGAACTTCTCCAGCAGCGGCGTCTGGACGCCGCCGATGAAGCCGACGTTGCCGCTCTCGCTCTTGAGGGCCGCGGCCGCGCCGACGAGGAAGGAGCCCTGCTCCTCGGCGAAGACGAGCGACTTGACGTTCGGCGCCTCGACCGAGCTGTCGTCGACGATGAAGAAGGTGGTCTCGGGGAAGTCGGTGGCGACCTCCGCGAGCGTCTCGGCGTAGGCGAAGCCGACCGCGATCACCGGGTCGAAGCCGTCCTCGGCGAGCGAGCGGAGGTTGTCGCCCCGGTCGCTGCCGGACGCGTTCGGCGAGAGCTCGAGCTTCTCGACGCCGAACTCCTCGACGGCCTGGTCGAGGCCCGCGGCGGCGGCGTCGTTGAACGAGCGGTCGCCACGGCCGCCGACGTCGTACGCCAGGCCGACGCGGACGTCGCTGGTCGGGGCGGCGGAGCCGCCGCCGTCGGCGCTGTCGCTGCTGGTGCTGTCGTCGCCGCCGCAGCCGGCCAGCGCGAGGGCGCCGACGGCCAGGCCGGTGACGAGCCGCAGCCGGGACCGCCGGCTCGGGAGTGCGCGCAAGAGGTGCTCCTCGGACTCAGGGGTGTCGGGCGGGTGGCGCCCGGTGCGACACCGTAGACCCGCAGCGGGCCCCGCTCCGAGGGCGGCGCGCGTTCGCAACCGCGTCGTGACACGACGGGCCGGGACCGGCCCGCCGACCGGGGGGCGAGCCGGACCTACCGGTACAGGACGTGCCGCAGCCAGGGGGCGTCCGGGCTCTGCTCGCGCAGCACGAGGGCCTCGGGGCGGCCGCCCTCGGGCACCACGGCGACCTCGTCGGGGGTGAGCAGCAGGGGGCGGGCGAAGCCGCGCTCCTCCGCGCGGGTCGCCGCGGCGGCGGCCGGGCCGAAGGCCGGGTCGACGAGCGCGAGGCGGGTCCAGCCGCGCCGGCGCATCGGCACGACGGCGGTGGCGAGGCCGCCGTGCGCGCGGGCCAGCGCGGTGCGCAGCGAGCGCGCGCCCACGAGCGTGACGACGTCGCAGTCGCCGATCGGCCGCAGCTGCCGCCGCTCGTCCTTCTGCACGCGCGCGGCGGCGAGGGCGCCCATGTCCTCGAGGTAGGCGCGCGCGGCGGCCCAGCACGCCTCGGCGTCGAGGCCGGCGGCGTCGAGCACCGGCGTGGGCAGCAGCACCACCCGGTCGGGGTCGCCCGGGTCGAGCCCGACCGCGCCGAGGCCGAGGTCGAGGGCGTCTCCGAGCACCCGCTCGCGCACCCAGTCGAGCCCGGGGTGCAGCACGTGCTCGACCGGCAGCCCGACGGGCCGCAGCAGGTCGCCCAGCTCGACCGGGCCGGCGTCGGCGGCCCAGCGGCGGGCGAGCAGCCACGCGGCCAGCCGGGTGCGGCCCAGCTCCTGCTCGGGGTCGTGGCCGGCGAGCGCGCGGCGGCACTCGCTCCACGGCACCCACACGGTCGGCGTGCCCGGCAGCACCACCCCGAGGGGGGCCGGCTCGACGTCGACGTCGTGCAGCACCGAGACCGCGAGCACGCCGCGGCGCAGCTCGACGGCGGTGGGGGCGCTCACCGGGTGAGGGTACCGACGGCGGGGCCCTCCCACGCGCGGCGAGCGGGTGACACCGGGGGGCCGTACGGGCCAACGCGGGCCTCACACGGGCTCGGCTAGCGTCCCCGGCGTGCGAGTCCTGGTGGTCGAGGACGAGGTGCCGCTGGCCGACGCCGTGGCGCGCGGGCTGCGCCGCGAGGGCATGGCGGTCGACGTCGCGTACGACGGCGACGCGGGCCTGGAGAAGGCCCTCATGACCCGCTACGACGTGCTCGTGCTCGACCGCGACCTGCCGCTGATGTCCGGCGACGAGCTGCTCGGGCACCTGTCGGCCGACGGCGCGCTGACCCGGGTGCTCATGCTCACCGCGGCCGGCGGCCTGGCCGACCGCGTGCGCGGGCTGGAGCTCGGCGCCGACGACTACCTCGCCAAGCCCTTCGCCTTCGAGGAGCTGGTGGCGCGGGTGCGCGCGCTCGGCCGCCGGGCCACGCCGGCGGCGCCGCCGGTGCTCCGGGGAGCGGGCGGCCTCGAGCTCGACCCGGCGCGGCGCACGGCCACGCGCGACGGCCGGCCGCTCGACCTCACGCGCAAGGAGTTCGGCGTGCTGCAGGAGCTGCTGCGCGCCGACGGCGCCGTGGTGAGCAGCGAGGAGCTGCTCGACCGGGTGTGGGACGAGAACGCCGACCCCGGCACGACCATCGTGCGGGTGACCGTCATGACGCTGCGCAAGAAGCTCGGCGAGCCGCAGCCCGTGCACACCGTCGTCGGGTCGGGCTACCGGGTCGAGCCCGCGTGAGCGCGGGCCGCACCACCCTGCGGTGGCGGCTCACCCTCGTCATCGGCGCCGTGACGGTCGCCGTCGGGCTGCTGCTCCTGCTGCTGTCGTACCTGCTCGTGGGGCAGGCGACGCGCGAGGGCACCATCCGCGTGCGCGGCGACATCGGCTTCGTCGACGACGACACCGGCCGCTTCGTCACGCTCGCCGAGGCGCAGGAGCAGATCCGCCAGGAGGCGCTGCAGCAGCTCGCCCGCCAGGGCCTGCTCGCGCTCGTCGTGCTCGTGGCGGTCGGCGTCGCCGTCGCGTACGTGCTCAGCGGCCGCGTGCTGCGGCCCCTGCAGCAGATCACCGCCACCGCGCAGCGGCTGTCGGCCGAGCAGCTGAGCCAGCGCATCGACCTGCCCGGCCCGGAGGACGAGCTCAAGGTGCTGGCGGACACCTTCGACGCGATGCTGGCCCGCCTGCAGGCGTCCTTCGACGCGCAGCGGCGCTTCGTCGCCGACGCCAGCCACGAGCTGCGCACGCCGCTGGCGGTCATGCGCACGGAGGTCGACGTGGCGCTCGCCGACCCGGGCGCCACCGTGCCGGAGCTGCGGGCGAGCGCCGAGGTGGTGCGGGCGGCGACCGAGCGGGCCGACGCGCTCGTCGACGGGCTGCTGCTGCTGGCGCGCACCGACGCGCTGTCGGCCGACCGGCTGGCCGTGCGCGAGCGGGTCGAGCTGTCCGCCGTCGCCGCGGCGGGGCTGGCCGCCGTCGCCGGCGAGGTCGAGGAGCGCGGCCTGGCCGTGGAGGTGGCGTGGGGGCCGGCGCCGGTCGTGGGCGACCCGGTGCTGCTGGAGCGGCTGGCCGGCAACCTCGTCGAGAACGCCGTGCGGCACAACGTCGACGGCGGCCCCGTGCAGGCCTCGACCGGCACGACGCCCGACGGGCGCGCGTGGCTGGCCGTCGCCAACGCCGGGGCCGAGCTCGCGCCGGAGGAGGTCGAGCCGCTGTTCGAGCCGTTCCGCCGCCACGGGCGCGCCCGCACGGCCCGCCGCGGCGCCGGCCTCGGGCTGTCGATCTCGCGCGCGGTGGCCACGGCGCACGGCGGCACCGTCGTCGCCGCGCCCCGGCGCGGCGGCGGGCTCGTGGTGCGCGTCGACCTGCCGGCTGCCCCGCCCGACGACCGCCGCTAGTCCGTACGGGCCCTGCGCACTGGCCCGCTCGGACCCTCTTCGCCCGAAGTGCTTCCGCGCGGCGGCGGGGTGCTGCACCCTTCGGCCCGTGAGGCGCGGGGGGCGCCTCCCGAGCGAGAGGGGCGGTCGGGCCCGAGGGGGGTCCCGGCCGCCCCTCTTCGCGTCCGGCCCCGGTCGCGCGCGTTGACAAAGTGCAGGTGCTTGTCAACGAGGCTGACGTGTGTCACCGTCGTGTCAGCCGACGACAGGAGCGACGATGACGACGACCGCCCGTCCGACCGACCGCGAGACGACGACCCCCGCCGGGGTCGCGCCCGAGGCGCCCGCCTGGCGCGACCGCAAGCGCCCGCTGTGGCTGCTGGGCCTGGTCGTGCCCACCCTGCCGTTCATGGCCTGGGGGCTCGCCGAGCTCACCGGCTCGGCGGCGGGCTGGTACTGGGGGCCGGTCTTCCTGTTCGTGGTGCTCCCGGTGCTCGACAGCCTCATCGGCACCGACGGCCTCAACC
>CANKBT010000120.1 GCA_947479995.1 Frankiaceae bacterium
AGCACGGTCAGGGCCGCGAGGCCGAGGCCGGTGACGGGCAGGCCGCCGCCCGCGGTGCCGGAGGCGTCGCCGGTGCTCGTGGTGCCACCGGTGTCCGACGACCCGCCGGTCGGGCCGGTGCCGTCCGCGACCACCCGGAACGGCACGACGACGCGCTCCGCGTCCGTGGAGCCGAGGAGCCGGTACTGCCCGGGCGCCGTGCCCGCCGGCACCGTGTAGGAGAGGCGCGCTGCGCCCGCGGCGTCCGCGGTCTGCACCTCGAGCGGCGTCTCGGCCCCTTCCTCCGTGCCCACGGAGAAGGGCAGCTCCAGGCCGGGCGCGAGGCCCGTGAAGGCCAGCACGATCTGCGACCCGACCGTGAGCGGGGGGTTCTCCGGCAGCACGTTGCCCGCGCCGTCGGTCACCTCGAGGTCGCCCTGCGGCGTCGCCGTGCCCGTCGGCGTCGGGGTGGGCGTCCCGGTCGGCGTCGGCGTGGGCGTCGGGCTCCCGGTCGGGTCAGGGGTGGGCGTGCCGGTGGGCGTGCCGGTCGGCGACCCGGTCGGCTCCGGCTCCGTCGGCTTGGCGACCGCGCGGTAGCGCCCGTCGCCGCCCGCCGTCAGCACGTCGAAGGCCGCGACGAAGCCCGGACCGGTGGAGTTGCCGAAGGCGTCGACGCACGACGTCCTGATCGTGTAGGTGCCCGGGGCGATGAGCGAGTCGGGCCCGTTGCTCACCGCGTAGACGTCCTGGAACGACAGGCTCAGCCGGTAGAGGCCCTCGTCGCTGATCTCGCTCGCGGGCGCGTTGCGCTTGATCAGCCCGCCGTCGGCCGGCAGGTCCGGGCCGAACAGGAACGCGAAGAAGTCGCTGCCCTCGACCTCGCAGCCCGCCGTGCCCTCGAGGTCGAGGGAGACCACCTGGTTGTTGGCGTCCTCGACCGGCACGACGTACGACGGCTGGTCGGGCGCCGCCTGGGCGCCGGCCGGACCGCCGGTGCTCGCGAGGGCGAGGGCGGCGGCGCCGGTGAGCGCGGCCGCGGTGAGCAGGGCGGCGCCGCGGGCGCGCCGGGGGGTGGAGCTCATCGGGAGACCTCGTCGGTGAGTGGGGCGGACGTGCGGGAGCCGGTCAGGTGCGCGGGCTGCGACGGGGCGGCGCGGCCCCGGCGGGCGGCGGCGTCGGCCGCGGGGGTGGGCGCGGGAGCAGCGGGCCGGGCGCTGCCGCGGCGGCGCAGCAGGAGCACGGCGACAGCGACGAGCAGCAGCAGGAGCAGCAGCGCCGACCAGGGGAAGGCAAGGGCGGAGCCGGTCGAGGCGACCTCGGCGCCGGCGACGGCGGTGCCGTCGAGCGCCAGCGCCGTGAGGCTCACGGTCGCCGTCACCCGGCCGTCGGCGGGCGGGCCGTCGGCGGCCGCGCGCAGCTCGACCTGCTCGCCGGGCAGCAGCGCCGGCACGACCGGTCCGGCGACCTCGTCGCCGCCCGTCAGCAGCCCCGCGGTGCGCAGCCGCGTGCTGCCGCCGAGGCGCTCGGTGCCGGTGTTGCGGACGGTGAAGACCGCGGTCGTCGCGCCGCCGGTGAAGGGCACGGCGCTGGCGTCGTGCTCGACGCGGAGGTCGGCGACGACGAGCTGCGCGCGGCTCTCACCGCTGACGCGGAACGACGCGGGGACCGCGACGACGGCCTCCCCGCCGCGCGCGGTGACGAAGGCGGCGTGGTCGCCGGGGCGGGCGTCGGCCGGGACGGCGAGCGCGATCGGGACGACGAGCACGCCGTCGGCGGGCACGGTGACGGTGGTGGGGCCCTCGAGGGCGAGCCAGCCGGCGGCCGCGTCGAGCGGCGCGCCGGGCTGCGGCGCCGCGGTGGCGGGCGCGAGCGCGCCGTCGGCGGAGCGCGCGCCGACCACCGCGAGGGTGACCTCGAGCGGCGCGGGGCCGGTGTTGCTCACGGCCAGCCCGTCGCGCAGCGACCCGCCCGGCGTGACGCCGTACGACAGGGCGGTGCGGGTGTCGGGCGCACCGCCCGTGGCGGGCCCGAGGCCGAGCCGCCCGCCCGCGTCGCCGGTCAGGGCGTCGCTCGGCACGGTGGTGCCGGGGGCGGCCGGCGCGGGGGCGTCGGCAGCCAGGCCGGGGGCGCCGAGGCCGGCGACCAGCAGGGCGCCGGTCAGCAGCAGGGGGCGGACGCGCACAGGGGGCTCCGGGGTTCGCGTGGGCGGTGGGACGGGGCGTGCGGGTGGTGCCGCGCACCGGGGGCGGCGCGTGCCGCCCCCGGTGCGCGTCGAGCGCAGTGCTAGCGGGCGGCCTGGCCGTCGACGACCGTGAGGCCGCCGGTCAGGACGCTGCCGCTGTAGGTGCGGCCGGCGATGCGGAGCACGTACGTGTCCGCGCCCTCACCGCCGTCGGTGACCGTCAGGCGGTAGGTGGTGCTGCGGCCGTTGAGCCGCGCCGTCCCGGTGGCCGACGCGGTGGCGCCGTTCGCCGTGAGGGTCTGCGCCGTGAGCAGCGTGACCCGGGTGCCGCGGTTGCCCGCGATGGTGCCGGTGATCGACGGGCCGCCCTCGCCGGACGAGGCGTCCACCGAGAAGGTGAAGGTCTCGCCGCGGTTGGCCGTGGCCGTGCCGTCGCCGAACAGGGCGTCGCCCTCGACCGGCTGCGGGGTCGTCACCGTGACGCTCACCGGCGCGCTGGTGCTGCCGGTGAAGGCGGCGCTGTCGGCCGGGACGAACTGCGCGGTGAGGCTGCGCGTGCCTGCCGGGAGCGTCGTGCTGGTGCTGGCCGTGCCGCCGCTGACCGCGACCGGGGCGCCGAGGGCGGTGCTGCCGTCGCGGAACTGCACGGTGCCGGCCGCGCTCGGGCTGACCGTGGCGGTGAGCGCGAACGAGGTGCTCGTGGTGCCGCTGGTCGGGTTGACCGCGAGGGTCGTGGTCGTGCTGGCCGCCGGCGCGGTGACCGTCACGGGGACGGGCGCGCTGGTGCTGCCGGTGAAGGCGGCCGGATCGGCCGGGGTGAAGACCGCGGTGAGGCTGCGGGTCCCGGCCGGGAGCGTGGTGCTCGTGCTGGCCGTGCCACCGCTGACCGCGACCGGGGCACCGAGGCTGGTGCTGCCGTCGCGGAACTGCACGGTGCCCGCGGCCGAGCTCGGGCTGACCGTGGCGGTGAGCGCGAACGAGGTGCTGGTCGTGCCGCTGGTCGGGGCGACCGCCAGCGTGGTGGACGTGGTGCCGGCCGGCGCGGTGACCGTCACGGCGACGGGCGCGCTGGTGCTGCCGGTGAAGGCGCTGGAGGCCGGGACGAACTGCGCGGTGAGGCTGCGCGTGCCGGCCGGGAGCGTCGTGCTGGCGCTGGCCGTGCCGCCGCTGACCGCGACGGGCGCGCCGAGGGCGGTGTTTCCGTCGCGGAACTGGACGGCGCCGGCCGCGCTCGGGCTGACCGTGGCGGTGAGCGCGAACGAGGTGCTCGTGGTGCCGCTGGTCGGGTTGACGGCGAGTGCGGTCGTGGTGGCGGTCGCGGGGGCCGCGACCGTCACGGTGACCGGCGCGCTCGTGCTGCCGTTGAAGGCGGCCGCGTCGGTGGGCACGAAGACCGCGGTGATGCTGCGGCTCCCCGCCGGGAGCGTGGTGCTGCGGGTGGCGGTGCCGCCGCTGACCGCGACCGGGGCGCCGAGGGCGGTGCTGCCGTCGCGGAACTGGACGGTGCCCGCCGCGCTCGGGCTGACCGTGGCGGTGAGCGCGAACGACGTGCTCGTGGTGCCGCTGGTCGGGGCGACCGCGAGCGTCGTCGTCGTGTCCTGCGCCGGCTGGGTGGCCGGCTGGACGACGAGCGTGCGGGGCGACGAGGTCGAGCCGGCGAAGCCGGGCGCGCCGGAGTAGACGGCGGTGAGCGACCGGGTGCCGACCGGCAGGGTCGTCGTGGTCAGCGACGCCGCGCCGCCGGTCACGGCGACCGGCGCCCCGAGGTCCGTGCTGCCGTCGCGGAACTGGACGGTGCCGGCGGACGGGCTGCCCGAGACCGCGGCCGACAGCGTGACGCTGTCGCCCGCGGTGACCGGGCCGGCCGGGGCCGTGAGCGTCGTGGTCGTGGCGGCGGGCGGCGGGGTCTCCGCCCGGTAGGTGCCGCTGCCGCCGGGGCTCACGGTGCTGACGTTGGCGACGTAGGACTCGCCGACGTTGAGGAACGCGTCGACGCAGTCGGTCTGGATGCGGTAGTCGCCGACGACGATGGAGGAGTCGGGCCCGTTGGCGCTGGAGTAGACGTCCTGGAACGACAGGCTCAGGCGGTAGGTGCCGTCGGCCGCGATCTCGCTCGCCGGCGCGTTGCGCTTGACGAGCTGGCCGTTGCTGGGCAGGCCGGGGCCGTACATGAGGGCGACGACGTCGTCGAAGCCCTCGGGGCAGCCGTCGAAGCCGCCGGCGAGGCGGACGTTGACGACGGCGTCGTTCCGCCCCTCGGACGGGACGACGTAGGACGGCAGGGCGCCGGGCACGACCTGCGCGAGGGCGGGCGCGGCGAGGGCCGCGCTCCCCGCGAGCAGGGCGGTGGCGGCGGTGCCGGCCGTGAGGACGGCGGGCAGGCGTCGGGTCACGCGGGTCTCCTGGGTCAGGTGGGCGGGGGCGGTCACGGGGTGGCCTGGTCGGTCTCGCCGCACTCCGGCGAGGGCGCGAAGCCCTGCTGCGTGATGACCGGGGCGCCGACGGTGCAGAGGAGCGAGCCCGAGCCGACGAAGACGCGGTTGAGCGTCGCGTCCGCCGGGTTCGTGCCGATGCGTCGCGTCGGGATGACGTTGTAGACGGTGCGGACGCCCGTCGGGGCGGTCGTGTTGATGCTCTGCGAGGTCACGCCGCCGATGGCGCCGAGGACGGCCTGCGCGCGCAGGTCGCCGATGCCGGTCGACTGGACGTTGTACTGCGCGACCGAGTACGGGACGAGCATGCGGCGGTCGGTGAGGACCGAGCCGTCGTTCTCCTGGATGACCGTGCCGTTGACCGTGCCGTTGACCACGCACGGGCCGAGGGTCGGGTTGCCGATGGCCTGCAGGAAGAACTGGCGGGTGCCGGAGCTGGCGTTCGGCAGGACCGGGATGAAGTTGGGGCCAGCGTTGCACTCGTAGACGGTCTTGAGCTGCGCCGCGGTCAGCCGCTTGGTGATGGAGCTGTCGCTGCGGACCGCGTAGGTGACGGCGTCGATCGCGAACGGGACGTAGGTCAGGCCGCCGGTCGCCGCCGGCACCGCACCGAGCGTCAGGCTGGACGAGCGGGCGAAGTCGAGGCAGCCCTCGCGGTCGTTGTCGGGCGTGAGCGCCTCGAGCAGGCGCGAGCGGCCCTGGCCGGACCCGTTGGCGCGCGTCGCCGGGGCCGACGTGCCGGTGTTGGCGGCGTAGGCGCAGGAGTCCGTGCCGGCCGGCAGCGGGTCCTTGGTGCTGCCGATGGCGCCACCGGTCGCGTCGTAGGAGGCGAGGACCTTCTGGCCGTCGATGGTGATGACGTTGGACAGGGCGTTGAGCACCTCCTGCGTGGTGTCCGAGCCCATGCCGGCGAGCGGCCGCGGGGCGGCGGGGTTGGTCGGGTCGGCCGACGCCGAGCCGGTGAGCACGAGCGCCGGGACCACCGCGGCGGTCGCCAGGAACGCGCACGCCTTGGTGCGGGTGAGCAGCTTCACGGTTCTCCTTGACAGGTGCCCGTCGCCGCGCGGGTGCGACGATGGGTGGAGGGGTGGGGCAGGTGGTGCGGGGGCGCCCGCCGGTGCGAGGTCAGGACGCCACGAGCGGCAGCTGCCTCACCCCCCGCTCGACGCGGCGGCCGGGCGCGGGGCGGAGAGCACCGCGAGCAGGGGGCGCACGCACGACGCGAGCGCCGCGGTGACGGCGGCGACCAGCAGCGCCCAGCGGGCGGCGCCGCCGGGGACGCCCGGCCCGTCGCCGGGCGAGGTGAGCGCCACCTGGGTGGTCGACGCCGCGGGGGCGTCCGCGACGAGGGGGACCGCCCCGGCGTCCGTGCCGGCCGGCAGGTCGCCGGAGCCGGCCGTGGCGCTGCCCATCGCGCTGCCCCCGACGCCGCCGCTGCCGGCGTCGGAGGAGGCCGGCTCCCCGCCGGTGGCGACCCCCTCGGGTGCGGCGGTCGCCAGGGCGACGCCCGCCTCGCGCTCGATGCGGTCGGCCGCGGCGAGGGCGGCCGTGCGGTCGGCGGCGGGCAGCGGCGCGTAGCCGTCGGGCAGCGAGCCGGGGGCGACGCCCGGGTCCTGCGCCCGCGCCGAGCCGGCGTAGCGGACCAGCCGGGCGTAGGACGCGCCGCTCTGCGGCGTGAGCAGCGCGGGAGCGGTCACCGCGTAGGACACGCTGGTGAGCGGGTAGGCGTCGCGCGTCGTGCCGCGCGGGTCGACCTGCGGCACGGGGCCCTGGGCCGCAGCGCGGGCGGCGAGCATCGAGCTCGTGGTCGGCGCGACGAACGCGCCGGCGGCGTTGCGCAGCGCCGCGGTCTGCAGGCCGTAGCGCGCGGCCGACGCCGTGTCGGTGATCGCGAGGATCCCGCGGACGCCGTTGGGCGGCGGCGGGGAGGCGCGGTAGCCGGGCGGGTTGGCGTCGGGCGAGTAGACCTGGCGCGCCAGGTTGTCGCCACGGCCGGCGTTGCGGGCCGACTCGTGGAAGTCCGGGGCGTACGGCCGGCGGTCCAGCGCGCACAGCTGCTCGGCGGTGTCGGGCTGCGCGCAGTGGGTGGCGGCCTTGGGGAAGTCCTGCAGCGGGCCGGTCAGCCCCTCGTACGCCGGGTTGACGACCATGCCGTCGGCGTCGGGCGCGCCGTCGAGCCAGGCACGGGCCTCCGGGTCGCCGAGCACGTAGTCCCACACCAGCGCGGCGGCGTCGGACTGCCCGAGGGGCACCAGCACGTCCGACAGCGAGCCGTAGGTCAGGTCCTCGAACTCCGGGTTGAGCGCGAGGAACTCGGGGTCGCGGTGCAGGAAGCGCGGGTTGCCCTCGACCGAAGGGTCGCCGTTGGGCACCGCGTCGGTGTAGCTCTGCGTCAGGAGCTTGGCCAGCAGGCGCGGGGTGAGCCGCAGGTCGCGCACGCGGCTGCCGGCCCGGGCCTGGACGGCGGCCGGCGCGCCGGGCAGCGGCGCGCGCTCGAGCAGCACCGCCACGGCGATGCCGGAGACCGCCAGCGGGGCGTAGACCAGCCGCCGGTCGCTCGGCACGTCGGCCGCCGGGACCGGGCGCGAGGTGACGCCGAGGCCGGGCTGCGGGCCGAGGACCGACTGGCGCACCAGGGGGTCGGCGAGCTGCGTGTAGGAGTAGCTCGAGGTGTCGTCGCAGAGCACGGGCTGCCAGCGCGTGACGGCCTCGACGAGCTGCTCCTGGCCGAGCACCTGCTGCTGCACGCCGCTGGCGCACGGGTCCTCGATCTTCACGAAGCCCAGGGGGAAGACGAGGCGGCGGTCCCAGTTGCTCTGCGACAGGGGCGAGGACTGCAGGCCGCTGACGCCGTTGGTGCCGCGCACCGAGCCGTCGACCTCGCGGTCGTCGCGCGGGACCACGACCAGCCAGCAGCCCCGGCCCTCGGGCGTGGCGGCGCTGACGGCGCCGCAGCCGAGGCCGGGCGCCTCGACGGCCGTCTGCACCTCGAAGGACTCGGCGCCCGTGCCGTCGGCGCGGGTCAGCCCGTAGACGATCTCGTTGGTCGTGCTGGCGTCGTAGAGCTCGTTGGGCGCGGACGGCGCGGTCACGCCGGTCACGGAGGCGAAGGGCACCGGCGCCGGCCCGCCCGGGTTGCCCGCGGGCGGCCGGATCGTCTCGGCCGGGTCGACCAGCGAGCGGCCGTTGTTGACGTTGCGGCTGGTGGTGCCGGAGGTGCCGCGGGTCTCGACGCCCGCGCGGCCGCCGAACTGGCACTGCTCGCGCGTCGGGCCGGTGGCCGCGTCGCCCCAGCACTGCATGACCTGGAGGTAGTTGACGAAGAAGCCGTTCGGGCTGGTCGGCGCGGCGCCGTTCCAACTGATCTCGACCGACTGGTTGACCAGGTCGCGCGTCTGGCTGACCGTCACCGCGAGGTCGGCGAACGCGCCCGTGCCCTCGACGGTGAGCGGGCTGCTCGGCGGCACCGCGGCCGACGCCGGCCCGGGCGCCGAGGGCGTGAGGGCCAGCGCGGCCGCGACGACGACCGCCGCGCCGAGCGCGCGCCGGCGCAGCACGGCGCCGGGGGAGCGCCTCACGGCAGGTCCCGGCGTGCGGTCAGGCGACCGGCGAGCAGCGGCGGGCCGAGCACCGCGCCGAGCAGGGTGAGGGCCGCCAGCAGGGCGAGGGTCTCGCGCAGGCCCCACCCGGGGGCGTCGTCCAGCGTGGTCGGCGAGGCCGTGAGGGTCGCGCTGCCCGTCGCGCTCCCGCCGGTCGGCAGGCCGGTCTCGGGGTCGACGCCGAGGGCGGCGGCGTCGGTGGTGG
>CANKBT010000121.1 GCA_947479995.1 Frankiaceae bacterium
ACGGCCTGGGTCTTGCTGATCTTCTTGGACTCCAGGCGCTCGCGCTCGAGCATGTTCTTGAAGTCCATGTTGCCGCCGACGTTGAGCTGGTAGGTGCGGTCCAGCACGACGCCGCGGTCCTCGAACAGCTTGGCCATGACGCGGTGCGTGATGGTGGCGCCGACCTGGCTCTTGATGTCGTCGCCGACGATCGGGACGCCCGCGGCGCGGAACTTCTCCGCCCACTCCGGGGTGCCGGCGATGAAGACGGGCAGCGCGTTGACGAAGGCGACGCCCGCGTCGATGGCGCACTGCGCGTAGTGCTTGGCGGCCTGGTCCGAGCCGACCGGCAGGTAGCAGATGAGCACGTCGACCTGCGCCTCGCGCAGGGCCGCGGTGACGTCGACCGGCGCCTCGTCGCTCTCCTCGATGGTCTCGCGGTAGTACTTGCCGAGGCCGTCGAGGGTCACGCCGCGCTGCACGACGACGTTGGTCGGGGGCACGTCGGCGATCTTGATGGTGTTGTTCTCGCTCGCGACGATCGCCTCGGACAGGTCGCGGCCGACCTTCTTGGCGTCGACGTCGAAGGCGGCGACGAACTCGATGTCGCGGACGTGGTAGCCGCCGAGCTCGACGTGCATGAGACCGGGCACGCGCGCGGAGGGATCGGCATCGCGGTAGTACTCGACGCCCTGGACGAGCGACGCGGCGCAGTTGCCGACGCCGACGATGGCTACACGGATGGCCATGCGGGAGTGCTCTCTCTCTACTGGGGATCTGCGGGGTGGGGCGGGGTGGTCCCGGCGGAGCGCTCGGTCTCGATGAGCTCGGTGAGCCACCGGACCTCGCGCTCGACCGACTCCAGCCCGTGCTCCTGCAGCTGGAGGGTGTAGCGGTCCATGCGCGAGGACGCGCGCTTGAGCGAGCTGCGCGCGCCCTCGCGGCGCTCCTCGAGGCGGGAGCGCCGGCCCTCGAGGATGCGCACGCGCACCTCGGGGGCGGTCTGGGAGAAGAAGGCGAAGTGGACGCCGAAGCTCTCGTCCTCCCACGCCGACGGGCCGGCCTCGGCGAGCAGCTCGGCGAGGCGCTCCTTGCCCTCGGCCGTCAGCTCGTAGACGACCTTGCCGCGGCGGCCGGTCAGGGCGGGCGCGCCGGCGACGACCTCGGCGTCGCCCTCGTGCTCGGCGATCCAGCCCGAGGCGCGCATGCGGCGCAGCGTCGGGTAGAGCGAGCCGTACGAGAAGGCGCGGAAGGCGCCGAGCGTGGCCTTGAGCCGCTGGCGCAGCTCGTAGCCGTGCAGCGGCGACTCGGAGAGCAGGCCGAGGACGGCGAGCTCGAGCACGTGGCGCCCTCCCGTCCCTCATGCCGATGCGATGTATCGCTCCGATACATCGGAGCGGAAGACCAGACAGTACGTCCCCGGTGGCGCCCCCGCAAGCAGAGGGCGACCAGGAGGTGAACGGCGTGTCGCCCTCGTACGGTGGACGCCGTCCTCGAGCGCAGGAGGCGCCGCGTGACCGCAGCCGAGCGCGTGCCCGCCCGCCGGTGGGACGTCGTCGACCACGCCCTGACCCGGCGGGCGCTGCTGCAGGACCTGCGCGCCGGCCGGCGCAGCCGCGTCGAGGTCTGCGACGCCTCGCCCTTCCTCGTGCGCGCCGCGCGGGAGTGGGGCACGCGCACGGCCCGGGCCTGCCCGGTGTGCGCGGCGGCGCCCGTCCGGGAGATCGCCTGGGTCTACGGCGACGCGCTCGGCGACGGCAGCGGCACCGCCCGGTCGGCCCGCGGCGTCGCGCTGCTGGCGGCGTCCCGCCCCGGCTTCGACGTCTACGAGGTCGAGGTCTGCCTGTCCTGCGACTGGAACCACCTGGTGCGCACGTACTCCACGGGCACCCCCGGCACCTCCCCGGCGCCGCGGTCGCGCGAGCGGCGGGAGCGGTGACGCCCGAGGAGGTGGCCCGCGCCCGCAGCGGGGCGTACGGGGGTCGTCCGGACGGCTCACGCGGACCCCACGCCCCCATGCGCGACGATGGTCGGATGGCCCGTCCCTCGCACGCCTCCACCCGGCCCCGCCGCCGGCTCGTCCCCGCGCGGCTGCGCGGCCTGCGGTGGAAGCGCATCCTGCTGATCGGCCCGCCCGCCTTCCTGCTCGTGCTGCTCGCCGGCTTCGGCGTCGCGTACGCGATGACCGACATCCCGGCGCCCAACGACTTCACGACCGAGCAGGCCACCGTGCTGCTCTACGAGGACGGCTCGGAGCTCGCCCGCTTCGGCACCAACCGCGAGCTCGTGGCGCTCAGCGACGTCTCCGAGCCGGCGCAGAAGGCCGTGCTCGCCGCCGAGGACCGCGGCTTCTACTCCGAGCCCGGCATCAGCCCCAAGGGCATCGCCCGCGCGCTGCTCACCAACGTGCGCGGCGGCGGCGACATCCAGCAGGGCGGCTCGACGATCACCCAGCAGTACGCCAAGAACGCCTTCCTCACCCAGGAGCGCACCTACACGCGCAAGGTGAAGGAGGTGCTCATCAGCCTGAAGATGAGCCGCGAGCGCAGCAAGGAGCAGGTGCTCGAGGACTACCTCAACACCATCTACTTCGGCCGCGGCGCGTACGGCATCGAGGCCGCCAGCAAGGCCTACTTCGGCCCGCAGGCGAGCGCCAAGACGCTCACGGCGGCGCAGGGCGCGGTGCTCGCGGCGAGCATCCGCAGCCCCGCCACGTACGACCCGACCAAGTACCCCGAGCGCGCGCAGGAGCGCTACGAGTACGTGCTCGACGGCATGGTGTCCGAGGGCTGGCTGCCCGAGGCCGAGCGCGCGACCCCGTTCCCGGCGGTCGTCGAGCCGGGCGCGGCCCCGGGCGCCACCGACCTGTCGGGCCCCGAGGGCGCGATCGTCGAGCAGGTCCGGCGCGAGCTGGCCGACGTGCTCACCGAGACCGAGTTCGAGACCGGCGGCTTCACGATCCGCACGACGCTGCAGCGGCCCGCGCAGGAGGCGGCCGTCGCGTCCGTGCAGGAGGTCACCGGCACCGACCGCGGCGGCGACGGCCTGCAGGGCGCGCTCGTGGCCGTCGAGCCGGGCACCGGCCTGGTGCGCGCCTACTACGGCGGCGCGTCCTCGGGCGCGGGCATCGACTACGCCGACACCCCGCGCCAGCCCGGCTCCTCGTTCAAGCCGTACGTGCTGGCCGCGGCGCTGACCGACGGCATCTCGCTCACCACCCGCCTGGACGGCAACAGCCCCAAGGAGTTCGGCACCGCCGAGATCGACAACTTCGGCGACCAGGACTTCGGCCGGGTCGACGTCGTCAAGGCCACCGAGGACAGCGTCAACACCGCCTACTACGAGCTCGGCCTCGAGGTCGGGCCGGACGCCGTCAAGGAGGCGGCGTGGGCCGCCGGCGTCTCGCGCGACATGCCGCTGGCCGAGCCCGACGGCACGACCAACGGCGGCATCTCGCTGGGCGCCTACCCGGTCCGCCCGCTCGACCAGGCGGTCGGCTTCGCGGCCTTCGCGAACGAGGGCCAGGCCGTGACGCCGGTCTTCGTCGTCGAGGTCCGCCGCGGCGGCGACGACGGCGAGGTCGTCTACGAGGGCCGCACCACCGTGACGCCGGCGTTCAGCGCCGACGTCGCCGCCGACGCGACCTTCGCCATGCAGCGCGTCGTGCAGTCCGGCACCGGCACCCGGGCGGCGCTCGACGACGGCCGCGACGTCGCCGGCAAGACCGGCACGACCAGCGAGAACAAGGACACCTGGTTCGTCGGCTACACGCCGCAGCTGTCCACCGCCGTGTGGATCGGCTACGGCACGCCGCGCACCGTCGAGGTCGACGGCAGCGAGGCGACCGGTGGCCGCGTCAACAGCGCGATCTTCAAGCAGTTCATGGAGGTCGCGATGGACGGCAAGGACGAGGAGTCCTTCCCGCCCCGCGCCGGCGTCGGCAGCAACCGCGGGAGCGGGGGCGGCGACGGCAGCAGCAGCGGCGACGGCGGCAGCGGGGGCAGTCGCGGGGGCGGCGACGACGACGAGGAGCCGGAGCCCACGGCGACCGCGGAGCCCACGGCCACCGAGGAGCCCGAGCCCACCGAGGAGCCGGAGCCCACGGCGCCGCCGGCCACCACGGCCCCGCCCGCGACGACGAACCCGCCGACGGTCGTGCCGACCGCGCCGCCGACCAGCACCGGCCCCGCCACGGGCGGTGCCCGCGGCGGCGGTGGCGGCAGTGGCGGCGGCGGTGGCGGCGGCGGTGGCGGGGGCGGCTAGCCCACCGCCCGGCCGCGGGCCGCACCGCGCCGGTGCTGCGGCACGATGAGCCCGTGAGCGCGCCCGTCCTGCCCTCGACGCAGGACCCGGTGGTCGCCGGCGTCGTCACGGCGCTCGGGGGTCCGCCCGGGCGCCGCGCGCGCGTCGGCGAGCGCCGGCTCGGCACGCCGCTGCGCTGGCTAGTGCTGCTCACCCTGCTGGCCTGCGCGCTCGGCTGGCTGCAGAAGTCGCCCTGCCGCGTGCAGGCCTGGGACGACGAGTACCAGTACACGCGGGCCTGCTACACCGACGTGCTGGCGCTCTACTACGCCGAGCGGCTCTCGCAGGGCGCGACGCCGTACCTCGAGCACCCCGTCGAGTACCCCGTCGTCATCGGCGGCGTGATGGGCGCGGTCGCCGCGGTCTCGGACCGGGTCGCCCGCGCCTTCCCCGACGAGCGCGTCGAGGCCGCGCAGGCCGACCTCGCGCTCGCCCGGGCGCGCGGCGGCGACGTCGCGGCCGCCGAGCGCGAGCTGGGCACCGCCCGCGCGGCCCTCGGGGCGTACCGCTTCTACGATGCGACCTGGGCGGTCCTCACCGGCTTCGCGGTCGTCGTCACGGTGACCACCGCCCGCCTGGCCGGGCGCCGGCGGGTCTGGGACGCCGCGCTGTTCGCCGCCGCGCCGGTGCTCGTGCTGCACGGCACGACCAACTGGGACCTCGTCGCGGTCGCCCTCACCGGCCTCGGGCTGCTGGCCTGGGCCCGCCGGGCGCCGGTGGCCGCGGGGGTGCTGCTCGGGCTGGCCACCGCGACCAAGCTCTACCCGGTGCTGCTGCTCGTGCCGCTGCTGGCGCTGTGCCACCGCGCCGGGCGGCTGCGGGCCGGGCTGCGCACCGCCGGCGCCCTCGTGGCGACGGCCGGGGTGCTCACCGGCGCGGTCTACCTGGTGAGCCCGTCGTTCGCCGAGGTCGACGGCGTGCAGACCCGCGTCGCCGCCAGCCCGGTCTCGCGCCTGGGTGACGAGGGGCTCGCCGCGCTGGCGCCCCGCACCACCGTCGGCGACCGGACGGGCGTCAACGCCGTCTACCGCTTCGTCGAGCTCAACCGCACGCGGCCGGCCGACTGGGACTCGCTGGCGTACGCCCTCGGGCAGGCCCGGCAGGGCCTCGGCGACGGCTGGGTCGCGCAGCGCGTCGACGACCTGCTGCGCGTCGGCCCCGACGGCCCGGCGGCCCTCAACGCGGTGACCGCCGGGCTCACGCTGCTGGCCCTGGCGGGGGTGGTGCTGCTCGCGCTGCGGGCCCCCCGCCGGCCGCGGCTGCCGCAGCTGCTGCTGCTCGCGCTCGTCGGCTTCCTGCTGGCGAACAAGGTGTGGAGCCCGCAGTACGTGCTGTGGCTCGTGCCGCTCGTCGCGCTGGCCCGCCCGCGCTGGGGGCCGTTCCTGGCCTGGATGGCCACCGAGTGCGTGCTGCTGCTGGCCCGCTTCTACTACTTCGTCAGCCTGTCGACCGGCCCGGACGACCAGGCCAGCGAGGGCATCGGCAGCGGCTGGTTCGTCACCGCCGTGCTGCTGCGCGACGCCGCGCTCGTGGCGATCGCCGTCGCCGTCGTCCGCGACGTGCTGCGGCCGGAGCGCGACGTCGTGCGGGCCGAGGGCGAGGACGACCCGGCGGGTGGGCTGCTCGACGGCGCGCCCGACCGGCGGGCGCCCGCGCCCGTCCGCGCGTGACCGCTGCGCTCCGCCCCTGGCTGGCCTCCCGGCTGGCCGTGCTGGTGATCACCGTGGCCGGCGCCTGGCAGCTCGCCGACGCCGGGCGGGGCGAGGTGCGCGGGCTCGTCGCCTCGTGGGACCGCTGGGACGCCGGGCTGTTCCGCAAGGTCGCCGAGCACGGCTACCAGGGCTACCCCGACGCCTACGCCGACCGCGGCGTCGAGGCCTTCTTCCCCGGCTTCCCGCTCGTGCTGGCGCTCGTGCACCGGGTCGTGCCCGACTGGACGGCCGCCGGGCTGCTCGTCTCGCTCGTCGCCGGCGGCGTCGCGTCGGTCTTCCTCGCCCGGCTGGCCGCGCTCGACGGCGTGCCCGGCCCGGCCGCCGTCACGGCCCTGGTGCTCTCGCCGTACGCCGTCTTCCTGGCGGCCGGCTACAGCGAGGCGCTGTTCCTGGCGCTCGCGCTGCCCGGGTGGTGGTGCGCGCGGCAGGGGCACTGGCGGGCCGCGTCGCTGCTCGTCGCCGGTGCCACCGGCGTGCGCATCAGCGGGCTGTTCCTCGCCGCCGGCCTCGTCGTGCAGTACCTCGTCACCACCCGCGGCGTGCGCCGCGACGCCGTCTGGCTGCTCGCGCCGGTCGCCGTGCTGGCCGCCTGGTTCGGCTGGCTGCGCGCCGTGACGGGCGACTGGACGCGCTGGTTCGACGTGCAGGAGCGCTACTGGGGGCCCTCGCCGACGCCGCCGTGGGAGGCCTTCGCGACGACGGTCGCGGCCGCCCGCGAGGGCGCCCAGGGCGCCGAGTACGCCTGGAGCTTCGGCGCGGAGGTGGTCGCCGTGCTGCTCGGCGCGGGGCTGACGGCCGTGCTGCTGCACCGCCGGGCGTGGGGCGAGGCGACGTACGTCGGGCTGTCGGTGCTCGCGCTCGCGACCAGCTCGTTCTACCTGTCGGTCGCCCGCGCGACCCTGCTGTGGTTCCCGCTGTGGGTGCTGCTGGCGGCGGCCGGCACGCGCCGCCCGGCGCTGACCACGGCGTACGTCGCGGTGTCCGCGCCGCTCATGGCCGTCGGCGTGCTCGTCTTCACCAGCGGACGCTGGGTCGGCTGACGGGCGGCTACAGGTGCTCGCGCAGCCAGGCGATGTCGCCCGCCTGGCCGTCGCGCGGGGTCTCGACGACCACCGGCGCGCCCGCCGCCCGCACGACCGCGAGCAGCACGTCGGGGTCGATCGCGCCGTCGCCGAGGTTGGCGTGGCGGTCCGCGCCGGAGCCGAAGGCGTCGCGCGAGTCGTTGCAGTGCACGAGGTCGATGCGCCCGGTGATGGCGAGCACCCGCTCGACCACGGTCACCAGCTCCTCGCCGCCGGCGTGCGCGTGGCAGGTGTCGAGGCAGAAGCCCACCTGGTCGAAGTGGCCGATCGCGTCCCACAGCCGCGCCAGCGCGTCGAAGCGCCGCGCCATCGCGTGGTCGCCGCCCGCGGTGTTCTCGATGAGCACCGGCAGCGGGCGCTCGGCGCGCTCCAGCGTCTTGACCCAGTTCTCCACGCCGGTATGCGGGTCGTCGCCCCGCGTCACGTGGCCGCCGTGCACCACCAGGCCCTTGGCGCCCACCCGGGCGGCCGCCTCGGCGTGGTTCGCGAGGATCTTGCGCGACGGCACGCGGATCCGGTTGTTCGGCGAGGCCACGTTGACGATGTACGGCGCGTGCACGTAGACGTCGACGTCGCCCAGCGCGTCGAGGCCGGCCGGCACGACGGGGGCCTTCCAGCCCTGCGGGTCGCCGAGGAAGACCTGCACCAGGCCGGCGGCCCGCGCGGTGGCGTCGCCGACGACGTCCTCCTGGCTGACGTGGGCGCCGATGACGGGGGTGGGCATGGCCGTCACCGTACGGGGGCACGTGCGTTGGACCGCAGGTGCGGCGATCCCGCACGGGGTGCGACGATGCACGGGTGAGGCACGCGTGAGAGGAGCCGGGATGCACCGCACGAGGACGCCGCTGGCCCTGCTCGCGGTGCTCGTGCTCGGCGTCCTGTCGCTGCTGCCGGTGAGCGCCGCGCAGGCGCGGGTCGAGGCGACGCGCGTCGTCGAGCTGTCGGCCACGCCGCCGAGCGGCACCGTGCAGGTGACCGTCGGCGAGGTCGTCGTCTTCCGCAACGTCGACGACGTCGCCCACCGGCTGACCCTCACCGGCGCCTGGGGCGGCAGCCCCACGATCCCCGCCGGCAGCGAGAGCGGCACCTACGCGCTGTCCGCGCCCGGCGACTACACGTTCGTCGACGAGTCGAACCGCGGCCTGCTGGGCGTCGACTACCGCCGCGGCTCCTCCACCTTCAGCGCCAGCCCCGCGCCGAGCCCGGCCCCGACCACCCCGCCGCCCGCGGCCCCGGCCGACCCGGGTGCGCCGCCGCCCGCCCCCGCCCCCGGCGCGGCTCCCCCGCCCGCCGGCGGCG
>CANKBT010000122.1 GCA_947479995.1 Frankiaceae bacterium
CGGTCGGCGCAGCGGTCGGCGCCGCCCCGCCCGCGGACGGCGCGCCGGCCGGGCCGGCCACCGGCGCGACCACGGGGGCGGCGCCGGTCCCCCCGGCCGCGGCGAGGGCGTACGCGGGAAGCGGCGGCTCGGGCACGTAGCGCGCGCCGGCGACGCCCTGGGCCAGCAGCGCCAGCAGCGCCGCCTGCTGCAGCGGGAACGTGACCGGGTCGACCTGCGGAGCGAGCAGCTGCAGGCAGGTGGCGGGGTCGAGGCGGGCGGGGTCGGCCGGCCCGTCGTGGCCCACCGCGTCGAGCACCAGCGCGGTCGCGACCGGGTCGTACGTGCCGACGGCCAGGTGCTCGGCGGTGTTGAGCGGGCAGACGTCCTGGGTCGCGACGTTCGTGACCGCCCCGTCGCCGGTGCGCAGCGAGGAGCTGCCGGTCGCGGCGTCGAGGTTGGGCGTCACCACCTCGTCCAGCCGCGTGTAGACGACGGTGTAGTCGATGCCGGCGAAGGTCTCGGTGCCGCTGTTGAGCGCCGCGATGACGTCCGAGCCGGCGGCCTGCTGCCAGAACGCCGGCGGGCAGACCACCTGGCACAGCACCTCGGAGTCGAGGGTGCCGTGGTTGCTGGGCGCCAGGCCGACGAGGTCGTCGACGAGCGGCCGGGTGTCGGGCCAGAAGCGCAGCGCCCAGCGCGGCACCATGCCGCCCTGGCTGTGGCCGACGACGTCGACCTGACGGCCCGACGCCGCCGCCATCGTGCGGATCGCGTGCACGAGGTGCTCCCCCGCGACGGGCACCTCGCCGGTCGCCTGCTCGGGGAGCTCCACCGTGCACACCGGCCGGTCGGCGAGGGCGAGCAGCAGGTTGCCGTCGAACTGCGCGGGCGTCAGCGTCGTGCCGGGCACGAGCAGCACCGGGTCGACGGTCGCGCCGGTGAGGTCGTCGCACACCAGCGCGGCCTCGAGCTGGGCGAGCGGCACCGACAGCGCCGGCCCGGGCCGGTCGAGCGGGGCGTACGGGCCGGGGTCGGCGGCCGCGGGGGCGAGGGCGAGCGCGGCGGTGAGGACGGCGGTCAGCACGCCGCCAGTGTGACCCAGGCCGCTCGGTGCGACCCGGGCCGCTCAGGCGGTGCGGCGCAGCTCGGCGAGCACGACGGGGTCGACCCGGCCGTCGTGCCAGCGCATCTCGTAGTTCTCGCGGCCCATCCAGTCGTAGAGGTCGCGGGCGACGTCGCCGCTGGCGTAGCCCTGCGCGGCGAGCAGCGGCGCCACCTCGGCGGCGACGTCGTCGAGCGGGAGCAGGCTCTCCTCGGGGCTGGCGCCGAAGTGGAGGTCGTGCAGGTCGAGCATGCGGTCGAGCTCGCCGATCGGCTCCGGGTGGTCGTCGACGCGCAGGTCGACCTGCACGTCGGACAGCCCGCCGTAGCCGGCGCCCGGCGCGACGACGAGCAGCGCCGCGGCCTGCTTGCCGCGCGGGTCGCCGCCGGCGTCCTGCCCGGCCGACAGCGCGGCGAGCAGCCGCCGCGGCAGCGGCGTGCCGGCGCCGGCGTCCCAGGCGGCGAGCATCGCGTCGACGACCTCGGGGCCGGCGAGCATGTTGCCCTGCGCGGCGACGTCGGTGCGCGCGGTGCCGCCCGCCCACGGCTGGCAGCGCGCGCCGGTGAAGGTGGCCGCTCCCCCGCGCGCGTCGACGGCGCCGGCCTGGCGCTCCTCGCGCTGCGGGTCGTCGGCGAAGAAGCGGTCGAGCACGGCGGCGGCCGGCACGCCCTCGGCCAGCAGCGCGAGCCCGCGGCTCTTGAGCTCCAGGTTGGCGTACGACTGGGTGGCGACCGCGCCGGCGCCGGCCGCCGCCGCGGGCACCATCGCGCCGGCGGCGAGGAACTTGCTCGCGACCGCCACGCCGACGGCGTCGCCGTCGCGCCCGACGACCGAGAAGGTCACGCGTCCGCCGGCGCGTCGGCCTGCGCGCGCCGCCAGCGGATGGCGGCCTCGACGAACTCGTCGATCTCGCCGTCGAGCACCGGCTGCGTCGAGCCGGTCTCCACGCCGGTGCGCAGGTCCTTGACCATCTGGTACGGGTGCAGCACGTAGTTGCGGATCTGCGAGCCGAAGGCGACGTCGGCCTTGCCGCCGCGGATGGCGTCCATCTCGGCCGCCTCCTGCTCGCGCTTCTTCTCCAGCAGCTTGGTGGCCAGCACGACCATCGCGGTCGCGCGGTTCTGGATCTGGCTGCGCTCGTTCTGGCAGGAGACGACGATGCCGGTCGGCAGGTGCGTGATGCGCACGGCGGAGTCGGTGGTGTTGACGCCCTGCCCGCCGGGGCCGCTGGAGCGGAAGACGTCGACGCGGATCTCCTTCTCGTCGACCTCCACGGCGTCGGCGACGTCGACGATCGGGGTGACGTCGATGGCCGCGAAGGACGTCTGGCGGCGGGCCTGGTTGTCGAAGGGGCTGATGCGCACCAGGCGGTGCACGCCGTGCTCGCCGGCGAGCGTGCCGTACGCGTAGGGGGCCTTGACCTGGAAGACGACGCTCTTCACGCCGGCCTCCTCGGCCTCCTGCCACTCCAGGACGTCGACCGGGTAGCCGCGCCGCTCGGCCCAGCGGGAGTACATGCGCCAGAGCATCAGCGCCCAGTCCTGGCTGTCGACGCCGCCGGCGCCGGGCGAGATCTGCACCAGCGCCTCGCGGGCGTCGTACGGGCCGGACAGCAGCGTGCGGACCTCGAGGCTGCCGATCTCGCGCTGCAGCGCGGCGAGCTCGCCCTCGGCCTCGGCAGTCGCGGCCTCGTCGGACTCCTCGGCGGCCATCTCGAACATCAGGCCGAGGTCCTCGAGGCGGCCGCGCAGGCCCTCGACGCGCTCGAGGTCGGACTGCACGGCCGACAGCCGGCTGGTGAGCGCCTGCGCCTTGGCGGTGTCGTCCCACAGGTCGGGCAGGCCGGCCTGCTCCTCGAGGTCGCGCAGCTCGACGCGCAGCGCGGGCAGGTCGAGCACCTTCTCGATGCTCTGGAGGGTGGCGTCCAGCGCCTGCAGGTCGCTCGTCCGGTCAGCCACGAGGTCCGAGGCTAGTCGTGGACACTGGCCGCATGGGCGGGTGGGCGCTGTTCGCGACGGCGGTCGGCACGTGCGGCGTCGCGTGGCGCGACGGGGCCGTGACGGCCGTCGAGCTGCCCGACGCCTGCCCGGGGCGGCTCTCGCGCGCCGCCGGCGGCGCGGCCGAGGCGGCGCCGCCGGGCTGGGTCGGCGTCGCGGCGATGACCGCGCTGCTGCGCGGCGAGCCGGTCGACCTCGGGCACGTGCCGCTCGACTGGTCGGGCGTCCCGCCCTTCCACCGCGGGGTCTACGAGGTGACGCGCGCGATCCCGCCCGGCACGACGCTGTCGTACGGCGAGGTCGCCGCCCGCGTCGGCTCGCCGGGCGCCGCGCGGGCGGTCGGCCAGGCGCTCGGCGCGAACCCCTTCCCGGTCGTCGTGCCGTGCCACCGGGTGCTCGCCGCCGGCGGGCAGATCGGCGGGTTCTCGGCCGGCGGCGGCGCCGCCACCAAGCGCCGGATGCTCGAGGCCGAGGGCGCCCCCGGCTTCCAGGTGCTGTTCTGAGGCGCTAGCCGACCCGGCGCGGCACGACGTGCCGCAGCAGCGAGCGGCCGGCCTCGACGACCAGCTCGCGCTGGTGCGTGACGACGTAGTCGTACGCGTCCTCGCCCGGGCGGCTCTGCCGCGCGACGAGGGCGCCGGCGTAGTGCGGGCCGACGACGACGACCGACCACTCGTCGCCGAGCCGGTGCCCGGCGGGCAGCGCGGCCGAGCGCACGCCCGGCCCGGCGGCCACCGCGCCGCCGGTGCGCAGCGCGGCGACGAACGAGCCGCGCCCGGCGAGCCGGTCGTAGCGGGCGGTGGTGGCGGCGTCGAGCTCCTCGCCGTCGGAGAAGGTCGAGAGCACGACCGGGCCGTCGGCCCAGGCGACGGCCTGCTCCTCCAGGTGCGCGGCGACGCTGAGCAGCTGCTGCTTGCCGGCCCGGCGCACCGGCAGCGCCGCGCGCACGAGCGTGAAGGGCGTCGGCTCGTCGTGCTGCGGCCACGAGCGGTGCAGCGGCACGACCGTGCCGCACTGCGGCAGCACGTCCGGCAGCGGGCCGGGGTGGCCGTAGAGCCAGCCCTGGCCGAGCGTCGCGCCGAGCGCGAGCGCCGCCTCGCGCTGGTCGGCCTCCTCGACGCCCTCGGCGACGACGACCGCGCCGCTGCGCTCGGCCTGCGCCAGCACGGCGCTCATGATGAGGCCGATCTCGGGCGTCGGGCGCTGCTGCACGAGGCGCAGGTCGAGCTTGACGACGTCGGGCTCGAGGAACGGCATCATCGCCAGCGAGCCGGGGTCGGCGCCGATGTCGTCGAGCGCGATGCCCCACGACCGCTGGCGCGCCCAGTCGACGAGGCGCAGCAGCTCGGCGGGCTGCTGCACGACCGCGCGCTCGGTCACCTCGAGCACGATGCGCAGCCCGGCCCCGGCGGCCTCGACCCGCTCGAGGTGCTCCTGCGGCACGGCGGCCGGGGTGTCGGCCTCGACGTTGACGAACAGCGTGAGGCTGTTGCCGAGCCCCGCGTCGAGCGCGCCGGCGAGCGCCAGGTCGCGGCAGCGCCAGTCGAACTCCGCGAGCCGCCCGGCCCGCGCGGCGTCGTCGAGCATGTCCGCGGGCGGCCGGGGCCCGCGGGCGAGCGCCTCGAAGCCGACGACGTCGCCGGTCTCGAGGTGCACGACCGGCTGGTACGCCGCGCGCAGCCCGACGCCGTCGAGGGCCCCGGGGTGCGTCATGCGCCGCCCCGTACCCCTCGCCCGGCGGTGTCAGACCGGGCGCGCGGCGTCAGGCGTCGGCGCGCGCGGCCTGGCGGACCTGCTGCGCGCCCTCCTCGTCGAGGCGCTCCAGGCGGTCGGCGATGTCCTCGCCGCGCTCCCGGGCGGCCTGCATGCCCTCGCGGAGCTCGTCGAAGTGGGCGTCCCAGTCGCGGCGGAAGCCCTGGTTGCTGCCCTGCCGCTCGTCCTCGGGGAGCATCCGGCCCTCCCGCAGCGCGAGCCGCGCGTCCTCCAGGTGCGCGGTGAGCCGGCCGACGGCCTGCGCGCCGGCCTGCAGCTCGCCGGCGAGCCGGGAGATGGTCTCGACGCCGGAGACGCCGTGCCGCTGCGGCGCGTGCTGCAGCCCGGTCGCGGGGGCGGCCGCGGCCACGGCGCGCTGCTCGGTGAAGGGCAGCTGCTCGGCGACCTCGCGGTCGGCGGCCTGCACGCCCTGCACGACGGCGGCGAACTCCTCGAGCAGCTGGCGCACGGTCTGTCGGTAGTCCTGGATCGCGGCCTCGAGCTGGCCGTCGGCCTCGCGCAGGTCGTCGCGCAGGCCCTCGCCGCCGCGGAAGTCGGCGAAGACGGTGCCGAGCGCGTGGCGGAACATCGGCTCGTGCGGCGCGATGAGGGCGTCGTCGAGGTGCTTGACCAGCCCCTGCCCGTTGACCGGGTCGTACGGCCGCGGCGGCACCAGCGTGAGCGTGGCGCGCACCGGCTCGCCCCAGGTGTCGCGCCCGCCGTCGCCGCCGGGGACCCGTCGCCAGCTGTCGCGCTCCCCGCCGCGGTCGTGGTCGTCGCGGCGGTCGTGGTCGTCGCGCCGGTCGCGCTCGCGGCGCTCCTGCTCCTCGCGCTCGCGCTCCTGCTCGCGGTGCTCGTCCATGGCGCGCTCGGCAGCCGCGTGGCCCTGGGCGTTGACCTGCTGCACCACCTGCACGAGCTGCTGCCGCGCGCCCTCCCAGCGGGCGCGGAGCTCGGGCAGCTGGTCCTGCTTGCCCTCGCGGAGCAGGTCGTGCTCGCGCTGCACGGCGTCGACGAGCCGGCGGAGCACCACCGCGTCCTGCTCGAGCACGGTGCCGCTGCGCTGGAGCACCCGGCTCATCGCGACGACGGTGCGGCCGCGGTCGTCCGGGCCGGCGTCGGCGCCCTGGAGCCGCTCGCCGGTGCGGACCAGCTCGTCGCAGACCTCGGTCAGCCGCTCGACCGCCGTGCGCAGGTGCTGCGGCCGGCCGGGCAGGCGCAGCGCGTCGGGGCCGACCTCGCGGGCGAGGGCGTCGTGCTGGGGCATGGGGTCCTCCCGGGCTCGTGCGTGCCCGCACTTCCTAGCCGAGCGGGCCGGGCCGCGGAGGCGCTCCGCGCCTGCGTTCACCCGGTTCCGGCGGTCGCGGGCCGGCCGGCGGGCGCACGGGGCGGGGCCCCCCGATCGGACGCTCAGGCACGAGGGGGCAGGGTGCCGATCATCCGGAGGGGCGGTGCGGTGCCGTGCGAGGGGGTGGGCAGGTGCAGGTGCGCGACCGGGTGGTCCCGGCGCTCGCCCTCGCGGCGCTCGTGCCCGCCCTGCTGCGCGGGACGGCGGCCGACGTCGCGTACGTCCTCGTCGGGGTCGCGTGCGTCGTCGCCGCGGCCCTCGCGGTGCGCCGGCGCGGGCTCCCGCGCCGCAGCGGCTGGCCCGTGCTCGTCGCGGGCACCGCCGGGTGGGTGGCGGCCGACGCGGTCTGGGCGGTCGAACAGGCCGTCGGCGCGCCGCTCGCCCCGGCGCCGTCGGACGCGCTGTACCTGCTCTGCTACCCCGTGCTCGTCGCGGGCGTGCTCACCGTCGTGCGCGCGCACTCGACGACGCGCGAGCTCACCGCCGTGCTCGACGCGGCGATCGTCGCGGTCGGCCTGGTCGTCGCCGCGGCCGTGCTCGTGCTGCCGTCGGTCACCGCCGAGGGCGGCGTCTCCGCGCTGGGCCGGGCCGTGCTGGTCGCCTACCCGGTCGGCGACGTGCTGCTGCTCGCGGTGCTCGCCCGCCTGTGGTCCTCCCCCGTCGCCCGCACCCCGGCGGTCTGGCTGCTGTCGGCGGCGCTCGCCGCGACGGCGGTCAGCGACGTCGCGCTCGCCGTGGCGGCGAGCGCCGACCCGGTGCTCGCCGGCGTCACCGACGTCGGCTGGCTGCTCGGCTACGTGCTCCTGGCCGCGGCCGCCCGGCACCCGAGCGCCGGGCGCCCCGTCGACCGCGACCGCGCGCTCGAGCGGCCGGTGCTGTCGCGCGCCCGGGTGGTCGGCCTCGGCGCCTGGCTCCTGCTGCCGTCGGCGCTGCTGGTGGCCGACGGCGCGGCCGGCGGCGACGTCGACTGGCACGTGCTCGGGCTCGGCGGCCTGCTGCTCATCCTGCTGGCGCTGGTGCGCACCGGCGGCCTCGCGCTCGTGCTGCAGCAGCAGTCCGCGCAGCTGCGCGCGCAGGCGCGCACCGACCTGCTCACCGGCGCGCCGAACCGGCGGGCGCTCACCGAGGAGCTGGCGCGCGCCACCGCGCACGCGCGCGACTCCGGCGAGCCGCTCGCCGTCGCGCTGCTCGACCTCGACCACTTCACGGCGTACGACGAGGGCCGCGGCGCGCGCGCCGCCGACCGGCTGCTGCGCGAGGCGGTGGCCGGCTGGTCGGCGCTGCTCGGCGACGCCGGCCTGGTCGCGCGCTACCAGGGCGCGACCTTCGGCGTGCTGCTGCCGGGGCACACGGCCGCCGAGGCCGCCGGGCGCGTGGAGGCGCTGCGCGGGGTGCCGCTCGACGGCCTCACGTGCTCGGCGGGCGTCGCCGCCGTCGACCCCGCCGCCGGCGCGGACGCCGCGCTCGCGCGGGCCGACGAGGCGCTGTACCGCGCCAAGCGCGGCGGCCGCGACCGCGTCGTCGTCGACACGAGCGCCGGCGAGCCGCTGCTGCCCGAGGTCGAGGTCGTGCTGCAGCCCCTCGTGCGGCTCGCCGACGGGGAGGTCACCGGCTACGAGGCGCTCTCGCGCTTCGCGCAGGGCGACCCGCCGTCGGTCTTCGCCGAGGCCTACCGCTACGGCCACGGCGAGCGGCTCGAGCTCACCGCGGTGCAGGCGGCGCTGTCGGTGCCCGGGCGGCCGCCCGGCAGCGAGCTGCACGTCAACCTGTCGGGCGCCGCGCTCGCGTCCCCGCTCGTCTGGGAGCTGCTGCCGCCCGACCTCGACGGCGTGGTCGTCGAGGTGACCGAGGGGCTGGTCGTCGGCGAGTCGCCCGACCTCGCCTCGGCCGTCGTGCGGCTGCGCGAGCGCGGGGCCCGCATCGCGCTCGACGACGTGGGCGCGGGCGCCGACGAGTTCGCCCGCCTCGCGGCGCTGCTGCCCGAGGTCGTCAAGGTCGACCGGTCGGTCGTCGCCGGGTGCGCCGCCGACCTCGGCAAGCAGGCCGTGCTGCGCGCGCTGCAGACGTACGCCGCGACGCTCTGCATCGAGGTGTGCGCCGAGGGCGTCGAGGACCCCGCCGACCTCGACGGTCTGCACGAGGTCGGC
>CANKBT010000123.1 GCA_947479995.1 Frankiaceae bacterium
CCGTCTGAAGGAGAGCCCCCACCCGTGGCCACCGAGCGCACCCTCGTCCTCGTCAAGCCCGACGGCGTCCGCCGCGGCCTCGCCGGCGAGGTCATCTCGCGGCTGGAGGCCAAGGGCCTGACGCTGCTGGCCCTCGAGCTGCGCACCCTGTCGCGCGAGACCGCCGAGGAGCACTACGGCGAGCACCGCGAGCGCCCGTTCTTCGGCGAGCTCGTCGACTTCATCACCGGCGGCCCGCTGGTCGCCCTCGTCGTCGAGGGCCCGAACGCCGTCGCCGGCGTCCGCCGCCTCATGGGCGTCACCAACCCGGTCGAGGCCACGCCCGGCTCGATCCGCGGCGACTACGCCCTCGAGATCGGCCAGAACCTCGTGCACGGCTCGGACTCCACCGACTCCGCGCAGCGCGAGATCGGGATCTTCTTCCCCGCGCTGTAGCACCCGCGCGACGGCGGCCGGGCCTCCACCTCGACCCGAGGTGGAGGACCCCGCCGCACCCCGTCAGCCCCTACGCTGACCGCTCCCCCTCGCACCACCGGAAGGCACGCCCATGGCCACCTCGATGACGATGCTCGGCCGTGACATGGCGGTCGACCTCGGCACCGCCAACACCCTCGTCTACGTGCGCGGGCGGGGCGTGGTGCTCAACGAGCCGTCGGTCGTCGCCATCAACACCGGCACCGGCGGCATCCTCGCCGTCGGCACCGAGGCCAAGCGCATGATCGGCCGCACGCCCGGCAACATCGTGGCGATCCGCCCGCTCAAGGACGGCGTCATCGCCGACTTCGACACCACCGAGCGGATGCTGCGCTACTTCATCCAGAAGGTGCACAAGAGCCGGCGCTACGCCCGCCCGCGCCTGGTCGTCTGCGTGCCGAGCGGCATCACCGGCGTCGAGCAGCGCGCCGTCAAGGACGCCGGCTACCAGGCCGGCGCGCGCAAGGTCTTCATCATCGAGGAGCCGATGGCGGCGGCGATCGGCGCCGGCCTGCCGGTGCACGAGCCGACCGGCAACATGGTCGTCGACATCGGCGGCGGCACCACCGAGGTCGCGGTCATCTCGCTCGGCGGCATCGTCACGAGCATCAGCATCCGCACCGGCGGCGACGAGCTCGACGCGGCGATCATCTCCTACGTGAAGAAGGAGTACTCGCTGATGCTCGGCGAGCGCACCGCCGAGGAGATCAAGATGGCGATCGGCTCGGCCTTCCCGATGCCCGACGAACCGCACGCCGAGATCCGCGGGCGCGACCTCGTCAGCGGCCTGCCGAAGACGATCGTCGTGAGCGCCGAGGAGATCCGCAAGGCGATCGAGGAGCCGGTCAACGCCATCGTCGACGCGGTGAAGACCACCCTCGACAAGTGCCCGCCGGAGCTGTCCGGCGACGTCATGGACCGCGGGATCGTGCTCACCGGCGGCGGCGCGCTGCTCAAGGGCCTCGACGAGCGGCTGCGCCACGAGACCGGCATGCCGATCCACCTGGCCGACAACCCGCTGCACAGCGTGGCGATCGGCTCCGGCAAGTGCGTCGAGGAGTTCGAGGCCCTGCAGCAGGTCCTCGTCTCCGAGCCGCGGCGGTAGGACGGGCCCGCGGTGCGGGGCCCCCGCCTGCGCACCCTGCTCGTCCTGCTGGTGCTCGCCGCCTTCACCCTCACGCTGCTCGACAGCGGCCGGGGCAGCGGCGGCCCGCTCGACGCCCTGCGCCGCGGCTCCGACGCGGTCTTCGGCCCGGCGCAGCGCGCGGTCGGCGGCGCCCTCGGCGCGGCCGGCGACGCCCTCGGCGGGCTGGGCGGCGACGACGAGGAGCGGCTCCAGCGCGAGAACGACGCGCTGCGCCGGCGGGTGCTGGAGCTCGAGGGCACGCAGGCCGCGGGGGAGCAGCTGCGGCAGCTGCTGCAGCTCAAGGACCAGGGCGACTACACGGTCGTGCCCGCCCGGGTCGTCGGCTACGGCGCGTTCCAGCCCTTCGGGTCGACGGTCACCCTCGACGCCGGCAGCGACGACGGCGTGCGCGAGGACATGACGGTGACGAGCGGCAGCGGGCTGGTCGGCAAGGTGGTGCGGGTCGCCGCCCGCACGAGCACCGTCTCGCTGCTCACCGACCCGGTGTTCAGCGTCGGCGTGCGCGTCAACGGCCAGGCCGGCTCGTTCGGCATCGCCAGCGGCTCGGGCCGCGGCGAGCTCGCCCTGCAGCTGGTCGACCTGCCCGGCGGCGGCCAGCTCTCCGTCGGCGACGCGCTCGTCACCGCCGGCTCCGACACGTTCGCCGCCGGCGTGCCGGTCGGCCGGGTCAGCGAGGTCGGCGCCGCCGTGAGCGGCGCCGGCCGCACCGCGACGCTCACGCCCTTCGTCGAGCTCGGCGCGCTCGACGTCGTCGGCGTCGTGGTCGACGGCCCGCGCACCGCGCCGCGCGCCGCCGTCCCGCCCGGCCCCTCGTGAGCGGGCCGCGCCTGCTGCTCGGCGCGGCGACCGTGCTCACCGCCCTGCTGCTGCAGACGACCGTGATGGCGCGGCTGCCCGTGCCCGGCAGCCCGCCGGACCTCGTGCTCGTGCTGGTGCTCGCCTTCGCGCTGGCCGAGGGACCGCGGTCGGGCATGGTCACCGGCTTCGTCGCGGGGCTGCTCGCCGACCTGCAGTCCGACCACGAGCTGGGCCGCCTGGCGCTGGCCTACGTCGTCGCCGGCTACCTCGCGGGGCGCGTGCAGGACGACACCGACCGCTCCACGCTGCTGCCCTTCCTCGTCGTGCTGGGCGGCGCCGTCGCGGCCCTCCTGGCGTACGCCGCGGTGGGGCTCGTGCTCGGCGACCCGCGCACCGCGGTGTCGGCGCTGGGGCCCGGTCTGGCGGCCTCGGTCGCCTACGATGTGGTCCTCACGCCGTTCGTCGTCCCGGTCGTGGGACTGCTCGTGCGCCGGGTCGACCCCGACCCCGTGCGCCGCTGAGCGGAGCAGGGGTGCGACGGGGGCGAGGGGGGCTGGTGGACCGCTCCGGCTCGCGGCTGTTCGTGCTGAGGGTGCTCGTCGTGGCGGTGCTCGCGACGCTGCTCGGGCGGCTGTGGTTCCTGCAGGTGCACGACGGCGAGGCCTACGCCGTCGCGGCCGACAGCAACCGCACCCGGCCGGTGGTCACCACCGCCCCGCGCGGCGAGGTGCTCGACGCGAGCGGCCGCCCGCTCATCAGCAACCGCACGGCGATGGTCGTGGCGGTCAACCGCTCGCTGCTGCGCCGCGAGCCCGACGGCGGCGACGCCGTGCTCGCCCGGCTCTCGGCCGTCGTCGGCCTGCCGCCCGACGAGCTGCGCCGGCGCACGACGCCCTGCGGCGAGCGGCTGCCCGACGGCCGGGTCGCGGGCTCGGCCGACGGCTGCTGGGCCGGCTCGCCCTACCAGCCGGTGCCGGTCGCGCAGTACGACACCCGCGACGCCGCGGCGACCCGCAGCGTGCTCGCGATCGAGGAGAACCGCGAGGACTTCCCGGGCGTGACGGCCGACCTGCAGGCGGTGCGCGACTACCCGCGCGGCACCCTCGCCGCGCACGTGCTCGGCTACCTGCAGCCCATCTCCGAGGAGGAGGTGGCGCGGCCGGAGTACGCCGGCGTCCAGGGCAGCGCGCTCATCGGCCGCGCCGGCGTCGAGCAGGTCTACGAGCCGCAGCTGCGCGGCGTCGACGGCGTCGAGCAGCTGCTGGTCGACAAGGACGGCACGGTCACCGGCACGGCGAGCACCACGCCGCCGACGCCGGGCTCGACGCTCGTGCTGTCGATCGACGCCGAGGTGCAGGCCGTCGCCGAGCGCGAGCTGCAGGCGGCCGTCGAGGCGGCGCGCCAGCGGCCCTACTACCGCGGCGGCGGCAACGTCGTCGCCGACTCCGGCTCGGTCGTCGTCATGGAGGCCAAGACCGGGCGGGTGGTCGCGCTCGCGAGCTACCCGTCGTACGACCCGACGCTGTTCACCGGCGGCATCTCCACCGAGGAGTACCGCGCCCTGCTCGACGAGGCCAACGGCCAGCCGCTGCTGTTCCGCGCGACGCAGGGCGCGTACGCGCCCGCGTCGACGTTCAAGGTCATCTCCTCGGCCGCCGCGGTCATGGCCGGGCAGGTCGGCTTCGACGACGTGACGCCGTGCCCCGGCGTGTTCGGCCCGACCCGGCAGAGCAACTTCGGCGACGCCGACCTCGGCGCCCTCACGCTGCGCACGGCGCTCGTGCGCTCCTGCGACACGAACTTCTACAAGCTCGCGTACGACGCCTGGCTGGCCGACGGCGGGCTGCGGCCGGTCGCCGAGCCGAAGGACCCGATGATCAGCATGGCGCTGGCCTTCGGCCTCGACGCCCGCACCGGCGTCGACCTGCCGAGCGAGGGCACCGGGCTGGTGCCGACGCGGCAGTGGCGCCAGGAGTACTGGGAGTCGCTGAAGGACGACTTCTGCGCCGGCGCGGCCAACCCCGCCTTCGACGCCGAGCGGCGTGCGCGCAACCAGGACTCCTGCGTCGACGGCTTCCGCTTCCGCGGCGGCCAGGCCACCAACTTCGCGATCGGCCAGGGCGAGACGCTCGTGACGCCCCTGCAGCTGGCCAGTGTCTACGCGACCATCGCCAACGGCGGCACGATCATGACGCCGCGCGTCGGGCGCGCGCTGCTGCCGCCGGGCGGCGGGCCGGCGGTCGAGGTCGCGCCGCAGCCCAAGGGCACCGTGCCGGTGTCGCCGGAGGTGCTCGCGGCGCTGCGCGACGCGCTGCACGGCGCGGCCAACGAGCCGGGCGGCACCAGCTACGCGACGTTCCTCGGCAGCGGGCTCGACGTCGCCGGCAAGACCGGCACCGGCGAGGTCAACGGCAAGCAGGACACCTCCTGGTTCGCCTCCTTCGCGCCGTACGACGACCCGGAGCTCGTCGTCGTCGGCGTCGTCAGCCAGGGCGGCACGGGCGCGTCGACCGCCGCGCCGATGGTGCGCGAGGTCTACGAGGGCATCTACGGCCTGGACGGCAAGCCGGCCGCGCTGCCCGGCGGCCGGCTCCCGGCCGCGCTGCCGGTGGTGCGCCCCGACGGCACCGTGGCGCTGCCGCCGTGACGACCGAGTGGGGCGTCACGCCGCGCACCTCGCCGGTGCGCCTGCGCCCGGGCGGCGCCTCGCTGCGCCGGCGCGCGCTGCGGCGGCGGTCGCTCGTGCGCCGCCTCGACGTGCTGCTGCTCGGCGCGGTCGCCGCCCTCGTCGTCCTCGGGGCGCTGCTGGTCTGGTCGGCGACCCGGCCGCGCCTGCTCGACGCCGGGCTCGACCCGCAGCAGTTCCTGCAGAAGCACCTCGTCAACGCGCTGCTCGGCCTCGGGCTCGCGGCCGGCGCCGCGCTCGTCGACTACCGCGCGCTGCGCGCGTACGCCCCGGTCGTCTACGTGCTGTCGTGCCTCGGGCTGGTCGCGGTGCTGTCGCCGCTCGGCTCGACCATCAACGGCGCGCACTCCTGGATCGTGCTGCCGGCCGGCTTCCAGGTGCAGCCGTCGGAGTTCGCCAAGGTCGCGGTCGTCGTCGGGATGGCGGTGATCCTCGCCGAACGGCACGACGGGGAGGACGTGCCGCGGCACAGCGACGTGCTGCTCGTGCTCGGCCTGGCGTCCGTGCCGATGCTGCTCATCCTGCTGCAGCCCGACCTCGGCACCATGCTCGTGCTCACCGCGATCATCCTCGGCGTGCTGGCCGTCGCGGCCGCCCCCGCGCGCTGGATCGCCGGGCTGCTGCTCGCCGGCGTCGCGGTCGCGGTCGGGGCGGTGCAGCTCGGCGTGCTCGAGGACTACCAGCTCGACCGGTTCACGGCCTTCGCCGACCCCGACGCCGACCTGCGCGGGGCCGGCTACAACGTCGACCAGGCGCTCACCGCGATCGGCTCCGGCGGCCTGCTCGGCAAGGGGCTGTTCCAGGGCACGCAGACCAACGGCGCCTTCATCCCCGAGCAGCAGACCGACTTCGTGTTCACCGTCGCGGGGGAGGAGCTCGGGCTCGTCGGCGCCGGCGCGATCGTGCTGCTGCTCGGCGTCGTGCTCTGGCGCGGCCTGCGCATCGCGTCCGAGGCGAGCGACCTGTTCGGCCGGCTGGTGGCCGCGGGCGTCGTGTCGTGGTTCGGCTTCCAGGCCTTCGTCAACATCGGGATGACGCTCGGGATCATGCCGGTGACCGGGCTGCCCCTGCCGTTCGTCTCGTACGGCGGGTCGGCGATGTTCGCCAACCTCGTCGCCGTCGGCCTGCTGCAGAACGTGCACGCCGGCGCCACCGGCGTCCGCGACTGACCCGGTCGTCCCCGCCGCGCGCCCGTACCCTGGGGGCATGGTCGAGAGCGTGTTCCCCCAGCTGGAGCCGCTGCTGGCGACGGTGCAGAAGCCCATCCAGTACGTCGGCGGCGAGCTCAACTCCCAGGTCAAGCCGTGGGAGGAGTGCGACGTGCGCTGGGCGATCATGTACCCCGACGCGTACGAGGTCGGGCTGCCCAACCAGGGCGTCATGATCCTCTACGAGGTGCTCAACGAGCAGCCGGGCGTGCTGGCCGAGCGCACGTACAGCGTCTGGCCCGACCTCGCCGGCAAGATGCGCGCCGCCGGCGTGCCCGCCTTCACCGTCGACGGCCACCGCCCGGTGCGGGCCTTCGACGTGCTGGGCGTGAGCTTCTCCACCGAGCTCGGCTACACCAACCTGCTCGAGCACCTCGACCTCGCCGGCATCCCGCTGCACGCCGCCGACCGCACCGAGGCCGACCCGATCGTGCTCGCCGGCGGCCACGCCGCCTTCAACCCCGAGCCGATCGCCGACTTCGTCGACGCGGCCGTGCTCGGCGACGGCGAGGAGGCCGTCCTCGAGGTCACCGCCGTGCTGCGCCAGGCCAAGGCCGACGGCGCCTCGCGCGCCGAGACGCTGCTGCGCCTCGCCCGCGCCGGCGGCGTCTACGTGCCCGCGCTCTACGACGTCGCGTACGGCGAGGACGGCGCGATCGCCGCCGTCGTGCCGAACGCCGAGGGCGTGCCGGCGCGCGTCACCAAGCGCACGACCATGGACCTCGACGCGTGGCCGTACCCGAAGCAGCCGCTCGTGCCGCTCGCCGAGACGGTGCACGAGCGCATGAGCGTGGAGATCTTCCGCGGCTGCACGCGCGGCTGCCGCTTCTGCCAGGCCGGCATGATCACGCGACCGGTGCGCGAGCGCTCCATCACCGGCATCGGCGCGATGGTGCAGCAGGGCCTCGGCGCGACCGGCTACGAGGAGGTCGGCCTGCTGTCGCTCAGCTCGGCCGACCACTCCGAGATCGCCGAGGTGACCCGCGGGCTCGCCGACCGCTACGAGGGCACCAACACCGGCCTGTCGCTGCCGTCCACCCGCGTCGACGCCTTCAACATCGACCTCGCGCAGGAGATCTCGCGCGGCGGCCGCCGCTCCGGGCTGACCTTCGCCCCCGAGGGCGGGAGCGAGCGGCTGCGCAAGGTCATCAACAAGATGGTGAGCAAGGACGACCTCGTCCGCACCGTGACGACCGCGTACGGCGCCGGCTGGCGGCAGGTGAAGCTCTACTTCATGTGCGGCCTGCCGACCGAGACCGACGAGGACGTGCTCGAGATCGCGGCGATGGCCAAGGAGGTCATCCGCGCCGGGCGCGAGGCCGCCGGCACCCGCGACGTGCGCTGCACCGTGTCCATCGGCGGCTTCGTGCCCAAGCCGCACACGCCGTTCCAGTGGGTGGCGCAGGCCGACCCGGAGACCGTCGACCGCCGCCTCGCGCTGCTGCGCGACGCCATCCGCGGCGACCGCGACCTCGGCAAGGCCATCGGCTTCCGCTACCACGACGGCAAGCCCGGCATGGTCGAGGGCCTGCTGGCCCGCGGCGACCGCCGCGTCGGCCGCGTCATCGAGGCGGTGTGGCGCGACGGCGGCGTCTTCGACGGCTGGAGCGAGCACTTCTCCTACGACCGCTGGGTCGGGGTCGCCGCGCGCGAGCTGGAGCCGCTCGGCGTCTCCATGGACTGGTACACCACGCGCGAGCGGCTCGAGGCCGAGGTGCTCCCGTGGGACCACCTCGACGCCGGGCTCGACCGCGAGTGGCTGTGGGAGGACTGGCAGGAGGCCCTCGCCGGCCAGGAGCTCGACGACTGCCGCTGGACCCCGTGCTTCGACTGCGGCGTCTGCCCGCAGCTCGGCACCGAGATCCAGGTGGGCCCGACGGGCAAGACGCTGCTGCCGCTGTCCGTGGTCTGAGGCCGTGACCGCGCCCGCCGGGCCGCCGCCCTGGGCGCGCGCGCCGGCGGACGCCCGCGGCCGGGCGCCCCTGCCGGGGCAGGGCCCACCGCCCC
>CANKBT010000124.1 GCA_947479995.1 Frankiaceae bacterium
CCCTCGCCGGGCGACGAGCGCGAGCTCGGCGTCATGGTCGCGCAGCTGCACAGCAACCCGCTCGACCTGTCGCGCCCGCCGTGGGAGCTGCACGTCATCGAGGGCCTCGCCGACGGCCGGTTCGCGATCTACGTGAAGATCCACCACGCGCTCGTCGACGGCATCACGGGCATGAAGCTGCTGGCGCGCAGCCTGTCGACCGACCCGGACGACGAAGACACCCCGTTGTTCTTCACGCTGCAGCCGCGCACCCGCGGGGCGCTCCGCGAGGAGGGCGCGTCGCGCGGCGCCGTCGCCGGCGCGGTGACCACGGCCGTCGCCGGCGCGACCGGGCTGGCCCGCACGGGCGTCGGGGCGGCCACCGCCGGCCTGCGGCTGGGCCGGTCGCTGGCGCGCGTGGCGACGGCGCCGCTGCGCGGCGACGACCTGGTGGGCCCGCTGCAGGCGCCGCACAGCGTCCTCAACGGCCGCATCACGCGCCAGCGGCGCTTCGCCACGCAGCAGTACGACCTGGCGCGCCTCAAGGCGGTGTCGACGGCCACCGGCACGACCCTCAACGACGTCGTCCTGGCCGTCTGCGGCGGCGGCCTGCGCACCTACCTGCAGGAGCTCGACGCCCTGCCCGACCGACCGCTCGTCGGCTTCCTGCCGGTCAACGTGCGGGCCGAGGACGACCCGGGCGGCGGCAACGCCGTCGGCGCGGTGCTGTCGTCGCTCGGCACCGACGTCGCCGACCCGCTGGAGCGGCTGCGGGCCGTGCACGCCTCGGCGTCGCGGGCCAAGGCGCAGATGCGCGGCATGGACCAGCGCACGGCGATCGCCTACAGCGCGGCGGTGCTCGCGCCGGCGGGCCTGCAGGCCGCGGCGGCGGTGGCCGGCGTGAGCCTGCCGGTCGCGACCTTCAACGTCTGCGTCTCGAACGTGCCGGGCCCCCGCGAGCCGCTGTGGTTCCGGGGCGCGCGGCTGCAGGGCGTCTTCCCGCTGTCGATCCCGACGCACGGCATGGCCCTCAACATCACGCTCGAGAGCTACGCCGACACGCTCGCGTTCGGCTTCATCGGCTGCCGCGACACGCTGCCGCACCTGCAGCGCCTCGCCCTGCACACGGGCGAGGCGCTGGACGCGCTCGAGGAGCGCGTGCGGCAGGGCTAGTTCTGGCTGAGGGTCGGCTTGGCGCCGACCGGGGTGCCGACCGGCGGGCTCGCCGTCTCGGCGGTGACCTTGCCGGCGCTCGCGCCGCCCGCGGCCTGCTGCTCGGGCGCGGGGGCGGTCGACGGCGTGCCCGACGGCGCGGCGCCCTCGGTGCTCAGCTTGGCGATGCGGTTGTCGAGCATCGTCACGACCGGCAGGCGGTCGGCGTGCGCCTTCTCGTACGCCCGCACGCTGACGAGCTGCGCGAGGTCGAGGCTGCGCAGCCGGCCGCGGAGCGAGCCGAGCGTCATGTGGTCGTAGTCGGGCAGGGGCAGCGCGTCGTGCTCGGGCACCTCGACGGCGACCGCGGCGGCGGCCTGCTCGACGACCTGCTCGACCTCGGGCGTCACGGCGGTGTCCACGCGCGTGCTGTCGGGCTCGGTGGCCTTGGGGGTCGGCACGCCCTTGGGCTGCTCGGCCTCGGGCACGGCGTCCTCGACGACGTCGGCCGCCTGGTCGGCGGTGCGCTCGGCGGCCTTGCGGGTGGCGCGGGTGGCCTTGCCGGCCACCGCGCGCAGCGAGTCGCCGGCGTCCTCGAGGGCGTCCTCGGCGCGGTCGTACGCCCCGCCCAGCGGCGTGCGCTCGACGAGGTCCTCGACCCGGTCCTCGAGCACGTCGGCGCGGTCGGCGACGTCGGCCGCGAGGCCCGAGGCGTCGCCGCGCAGGCGCGCGACGAGCCGCTCGCCGCGCTCGGCCAGGTCGTCGTAGCCCTGCTTGGCGTGCGCCACGGTCGTGAGCGAGTGCGTGACGACGCGGATCGGGAGCTGGACGGCGCGGCCGGGCAGGCGGCGGACGCCGTCGAGGGCGGCCGGGACGATGCCGAGGGCGGCGGCGACGGGCGACGGGAGCGGGCTGGGCATGCGGGGACGTCCTCCTGAGGCAGGGTGGTCCCGCAGGCGTGCCCCGGAGCGCCGCGTGCACACCCGGTCATGACCGTCGTCACCGGCACGCCGGGGCCCGCGGACGTACGATGGGGGCATGCCGACCACCGCCGCGGAGCCCTCGAAGCGCGTCCTGGTCGCGAAGCCGCGGGGCTACTGCGCGGGGGTCGACCGGGCCGTCATCACGGTCGAGAAGGCCCTCGAGGTCTACGGCCCGCCGGTCTACGTGCGCAAGCAGATCGTGCACAACGCGCACGTCGTGCGCACGCTCGAGGCCGCCGGCGCGGTGTTCGTGGAGGAGACCGAGGAGGTGCCCGAGGGCGCCACGGTCGTCTTCAGCGCCCACGGCGTCGCCCCCACCGTGCACGCCGAGGCGAAGGCCCGCCGGCTCACCACGATCGACGCCACCTGCCCGCTGGTCACCAAGGTGCACCTCGAGGCCCGGCGGTTCGCCGCCGAGGACGTCGACATCGTGCTCATCGGCCACGAGGGGCACGAGGAGGTCGTCGGCACGACCGGCCAGGCCCCCGAGCGCATCCACCTCGTCGACGGGCTCGAGGAGGCCGCGACGGTGCAGGTGCGCGACCCGGAGAAGGTCGCCTACCTCTCGCAGACGACGCTGTCGGTCGACGAGACCGAGGCGACCGTGGCGGCGCTGCGCACCCGCTTCCCGCTGCTGCAGGGGCCGCCGTCGGCCGACATCTGCTACGCCACGCAGAACCGCCAGGTCGCCGTCAAGGAGATCGCCGCCGAGGCCGACCTCGTGCTGGTCGTCGGCTCGCGCAACAGCAGCAACTCCGTCCGGCTCGTCGAGGTGGCCCTCGACGCCGGCGCCGGGGCGGCCCACCTGGTCGACGACGCCTCCTTCGTCGAGGAGGGCTGGCTCGAGGGCGTCCGCACGGTCGGCGTCACGTCCGGCGCCTCGGTGCCGGAGGTGCTGGTGCTCGGCGTGCTCGACTGGCTGGCCGAGCGGGGCTACGGCGACGTGCAGGAGGTCGAGTCGGCGCAGGAGCACCTGGTGTTCGCGCTGCCGCCGGAGCTGCGTCGCGCGGAGCGCGCCAAGCAGGACAGCGCGGAGCGCGAGAAGGCCGCGGGGGCTGGCGCCTAGCGCTGCGTCGCGCGGCGGAACAGCACGACGAGCAGGGCCAGCGCGGTGCCGCCGAGCAGCACCGGGGCGCCGAGGATCAGCCGGATGAACACCTCGTAGGCGATGACCGTCGGGGTGCGGGCCGACGCGGTCGCGAGCGCCGCGACGAGCGCGGTGCCGCCGTAGACGAGCGGCGGCGCGAAGACGGGCACGGCCAGGTGCTCGCGCTGCACGAGCACGGCGGCGGCCAGGCAGGCGACGACGAAGGCCGCGCCGTGCACGAGGTCGAGGCCCTCGCCGCGCGCGAGGTCGACCGCGCCGCCGACGGCGCTGACGCCGACGAGCAGCAGCACGGCCAGCAGGGGCGTGAGCCCGCGGCCGCCGCCGGCGCGCGCGCCGGGCTGCCGGACAGGTGCCCGCCCGGACGGCTCCGGCCCGACGGGCGGCTGGCCGCCGCCGCCGCGGAGCACCGGGGCCCCCGTCGCGGGGTACGCGCGCGCGGGTCGGGGCGTCGTCACCCGGCCGACGCTACCGCGCGCAGGGGCCGTCGTACGGTGGTCGCGTGTCCGCCGCCGAGCCCCCCTACGTCGAGGGCGAGCGGGTGTTCGGCCCGCCGGGCGGCACCTTCGACGCCGACTGGGTGGCCGCCGCGGCCCGCCAGCAGGACCCGGGCCTGCCGCCCGAGACCGCCTCGCTGCTGTCCGGCCAGGCCTGGGCGCTGCTGCGCGAGATCGGCGAGCTCGACGCCCCGGAGCTGTCGCGCCGGCTGCTCGCCGCGAACCTCGACCTCGGCGCGACGGCCTGCAACGCCGTGGCGACGGCGTCCGTCGCCTTCTGCCGCACCTACGGCGTCGCGCCCTAGCGCGGGTCAGCCCGTCGCGCGCAGCGGCGGCTCCTCGCGGAGCGGCGGGTCGTCGAGCAGTGCCGGCGCGGTGACGGGCTTGGCGACGTCGGGCACCTCGCGCGGCGTCTCGAGCGCGGCGTCGGTGACGCCGAGGTCGGCCATGCGCCGGGCGCTGGGCAGCACCGAGCGCTCGAGCGAGCCGACCGTGGCGTTGTAGGCGCCGACCGAGGCGGTGAGGCTGCGCCCGAGCCGGTCGAGGTGACCGGCGAGCGCGCCGAGGCGGCCGTGCACGGTGCGGCCGGCGTCGAGCACCGCCTGCGCGTCCTGCGCCAGCGCGGCGGTGCGCCAGCCGTGCGCGACCGCGCGCAGCAGCGTGACGAGCGTCGTCGGCGTCGCGAGGTGCACGCGCCGGGCGTAGGCGTGGTCGAGCAGCCCGGGGTCGACCTCGAGCGCGGGCGCGAGGAAGGACTCGCCGGGCAGGAACAGCACGACGAACTCCGGCGTGCCGGGCAGCTGCGACCAGTAGGCCTTGTCGGCGAGGCGGTCGACGTGCGCCCGCAGGTGCCGGGCGTGCGCCGCCCGCCGGGCGTCGCGCACGCCGGCGTCGTCGGCCTCGAGCGCCTCGAGGTGGGCGGCCAGCGAGACCTTGGCGTCGACCACGACGCACCGGCCCTGGGGCAGCCGGACCACCAGGTCGGGGCGCAGGTCGCCGCCCTCGGCGCGCAGCGTCACCTGCTCCTCGAAGTCGCAGCGGTCGAGCATGCCGGCGTGCTCCACGACGCGGCGCAGCTGCACCTCGCCCCACTGGCCGCGCGCCTGCGGCCGGCGCAGCGCGTCGACGAGTGCGGCCGTCTCGCGGCCGAGCCGCTCCGAGCCGGCCCGCACGTGGCCGACCTGCGCCGACAGCTCGCCGAGCTGGCGCGCCCGCTCGTTCTCGAGCGCGCGCAGCTGCCCCTCGACGGCCGCGAGCTGCTCGCGCAGCGGGCCGACGAGGCCCTCGACCGAGCGCTGCCGCAGGGCGAGGTCGCTGTCGCCGGCGCGGGCCTGCGCGAGGGCCAGCTCGGCGGCGTGCAGCGACGTGCGCAGCGCGCCCGTGCGGGCCGCGGCCAGCGCGAGGCCGAGCGCGACGCCGAGGGCGAGGGCGAGCAGGAGGGCGAGCAGGTCCATGACGGCGACCGTGCCAGTGGGGTACGACAGGCGGCATGGGGATGTTCTGGGAAGAGGTCGTCGTCGACGCGGCCGACCCGCAGGCGCTCGGGCGCTGGTGGGTCGAGGCCCTGGGCTGGGTCGTCGTCGACGACGGCGAGGAGTTCGAGATCGCGCCCGAGCAGGGGTCGCACCCGACGGTGCTGTTCGTCCGCGTGCCCGAGCCCAAGACGGTCAAGGACCGGCTGCACCTCGACTTCCGGCCGGGGCCGGGGCGCACGCGCGACGAGGAGGTCGCGCGGCTCGAGGGCCTCGGTGCGGTGCGCGTCGACCTCGGCCAGGGCGACGCGTCGTGGGTGCCGATGACCGACCCCGAGGGCAACGAGTTCTGCGTGCTGTCGCCCCGCGCGGGCTAGCCCAGCAGCGGCAGCAGCTCGGCGTGCGCGTCGAGCACGTGCGGCGCGTCCGGGCTGACGTCGTCCGGGTCGTCGCGCGCGCCGCGGTAGCGCACCGGCACCATGCCGGCCGCCCGCGCGCCGGCGACGTCGCGGCGGCGGATGTCGCCGACGTGCACCGCGTGCTCGGGCGCGACCCGCACGCCCTCGAGCGCGCGCGAACGGCACGCTGCCCGGCTTGGGCACGCCGGTCTCGTCGCTGAACACCGTGACCGCGAAGGCGTCGAGCACGCCGAGGTCGTCGAGCAGGTGGCGCAGGTGGCGCCCCGAGCTCATGCCGGTGTCGCACACCAGCGCCAGCGGCAGCCCTCGGCCGGTCAGCGCGGTGAGCACCTCGCGCGCCCCGTCGACGAGCCGCACGCCGGCCTGCGAGGTCGGTGACTCGAGCGCGTCCTCGAGCTCGGGCGCGAGGTCGAGGTCGCGGCCGGCGCCCTGCAGCACCAGGCCGGCGATCTGCGGCACGGTCAGCGCGCGCCCGGCGCGCCACGACGCGTGCAGCGCGCCGTACGCCGTACGGAGCAGGCCGACGGCCTCCTCGCGCGCCAGGCCGAGCACGTCCGCGACCGCGGCGGCGCGCAGGTCGTGGGTGCGGTCCGGGTCGTCGTCGACGAGCAGCGTCAGCCACAGGTCGTACGTCACCGCGCGCACGTCCGGGCCGAGGGTCATCCCGGCCACCTTCCCACCCGGCCGCTCGCCACCCGCGCCGCCGGTAGCGTCGACGGCCGTGAGCCTCACCATCGGCATCGTCGGCCTGCCCAACGTCGGCAAGAGCACGCTGTTCAACGCCCTCACCAAGAACGACGTGCTGGCGGCGAACTACCCCTTCGCGACGATCGAGCCCAACGTCGGCGTCGTCGGCGTGCCCGACCCGCGGCTCGACCGCCTGACCGAGGTGTTCGGCTCGGCCAGGACCATCCCCGCGACCGTCGACTTCGTCGACATCGCCGGCATCGTCAAGGGCGCGAGCGAGGGCGAGGGCCTGGGCAACAAGTTCCTCGCCACGATCCGCGAGAGCGACGCGATCTGCCAGGTGATCCGGGCGTTCCAGGACGGCGACGTCGTGCACGTCGAGGGCCGGGTCTCCCCGGAGGACGACATGGAGACCATCAACACCGAGCTGATCCTCGCCGACCTGCAGACGATCGAGCGGGCCCTGCCGCGGCTGGAGAAGGAGCTGCGGCTCAAGAAGGAGACGGCCGCGACGATCGAGGCCGTCAAGCAGGCGCAGGAGGTGCTCGACTCCGGCCGCACCGTCTTCGCCGCGGGCCTGGACCGCGAGCCGCTGCGCGAGCTGCACCTGCTCACCGCCAAGCCGTTCCTGTACGTCTTCAACCTCGACGAGGACGGCCTGCTCGACGAGGCGCTGCGCGCCGAGCTGCAGGCGCTGGTGTCGCCCGCCGAGGCGGTCTTCCTCGACGCCAAGGTCGAGAGCGAGCTCATCGAGATGGCCGCCGACGAGGCGCTCGAGCTGCTGCAGTCGATGGGCCAGCAGGAGAGCGGCCTCGACCAGCTCGCCCGCGTCGGCTTCGCGACGCTCGGGCTGCAGACGTACCTCACGGCCGGCCCGAAGGAGGCGCGCGCCTGGACGATCCCCGTCGGCGCCACCGCGCCGCAGGCCGCCGGCGTCATCCACACGGACTTCCAGAAGGGCTTCATCAAGGCGGAGGTCATCGCCTACGACGACCTCGTCGAGCTCGGCTCGGTCGCCGCCGCCCGCGCCGCCGGCAAGGCGCGCATGGAGGGCAAGGACTACGTCATGCAGGACGGCGACGTGGTGGAGTTCCGCTTCAACGTCTGAGCGGACGGCGCAGACCGGGTGACGCCCGCCGGACGGCCGGGTGCGGCCGCCCCGCGCTGCGGTACGAAGGCGCCCCACCACCACCCCCCGGGAGCCCCCGTGCGCCGTCGCACCTCGTCCGCCCTCGTCGCCTCCGCCGTCGCGGCGCTCGGCCTGGCCACCGCGCAGCCCGCCGCGGCAGCCGACCACCTCCGCTGCACCGCGGGCGTCCTCGGCAGCGAGGTCTGCGTCGGCGTGCAGACCACCGGCGGCGACGTCCGCGGCTACGCCTCGGTCTACGACGCCCCGGGCGGCGACGAGCTGCGCGTCACCGTGCGCTCGCTCGTGCTGCAGCGCCGCGCGTGCGGCGGCACCTGGCAGGCGTGGACGACCACGCGGACGACCGGCGACACGTCGGGCGTGCGCGACACCGACGTCACGCAGTGGGTGCTGCGGCCGGGCGGCGTGCAGTTCCGCAGCGTCGCGACCTACAGCGTCGAGCAGGTGGGCGGGGCGTCCCTCGGCCGCAGCGGCACGGCGACCTCCGCGGCGTTCGGCGCCTGCTGACCGGCTGAGCCGTCAGGCGCCGGCGCGGTCGTCGCGGGCGGCGCTGCGGTCGGCGTCGGCGTGCTCGCGGTCCTTGCCGGCCTCGGTGCGGTCGGCCTCGGCCTGCACGCGGTCGAGGGCCGCCTCCTCGCGCTGCGCGGCGGCGGCGTCGCGGCGGGCGGCGTTGCGCTGGCGCGCCTCGAGCAGGTCGGCGCGCTCGCCGGCGCTGCGGTCGCGGTCCTCGCCGCTGGCCAGGCGGTCGACCTGCGCGGCACTGCGGTCGCGCGCGGCCGGCCCGCCGGCCGTGCCGTCC